>CAKUCE010000078.1 GCA_934643535.1 uncultured Clostridia bacterium
ATCAAACTTCCTACACTTGAAAAGTGCGAACATAAAAACAGTTTCATCCATATCCTCCTTAATAAATTCCGATTTAGTAAACGGATATTCCATACAGCCCACATTCCATCCGATCACAGAAAATTGGCAGGCAGCCAAAATGCCCGTCGTTTGAGAAAAACCCTCACACCAACTGAAACAGTATGCTGTGAGGGCTTCTCCGGGCTTTCATGCACCGTGATGGATCGCGGCCACGGAGCGGCTTACTGCTTTTCCGCCGCCCAGTCCCGGCACTGGTCGATGCGGTCGCCTTCGCTGCCTGTCAGCGGATCGTAGGCGAACTCATGCAGCTCCTTACAGGGAAATTTGGGGCAGAAGCCACAGTTTTCCAGCCCTTTGCCCTCGCAGCAGTCCTTGACGGGGCAGCGCTTGCCCCAGTAGGGCTTCTTCATTTTCAGGCAGCCGGGGCATTTCATGACGTCCCGGTATTTGCATTCGCTGCATTTCATGCCGCAGCGGGTCTCGATCATCTCTATCTTCCTCCCTTGGCGAACGAATGGGGACGGCAGGGCCTGTGCGGCCCCTGCCCCTGCAGTTAAGGGCTTCGCCCTTAACAATCCCGCTTTTGAGCGCGCATACGCGCTCAAGAATGGGTCAAGGGCAAAGCCCTTGTCGGGGTGCAGAGGTGAAACCCCTGCGTATCGCCGCTTAGTATAGCAGTGGGAAAAGCGGCTGTCAACTTGCGATTCGGGGCGGGCTATGCTACAATCGGGTGGGTATTTTTATCGGAAAGGAGCGGGCGGCATGAAGCTGATCTCGTGGAACGTGAACGGACTGAGAGCCTGCCTCGGCAAGGGCTTTCACGATTATTTCGATCAAATCGGCGCGGACGCTTTCTGCATTCAGGAAACCAAGATGATGCAGGGACAGGCGGAATTCGCGCCTGAGGGATACGAGCAGTACTGGAACAGCGCGGAAAAGAAGGGGTATTCCGGCACGGCGGTGTTCACCCGGATGCACCCTTTGAACGTGACCTACGGCATCGGTGTGGACGAGCATGACCACGAGGGCCGGGTCATCACGCTGGAATTTCCCAAGTTCTATCTGGTGACGGTATACACGCCCAACAGTCAGCGGGAGCTGACCCGGCTGGCCTACCGCATGACGTGGGAGGACGCGTTCGCCGACTATCTGTGCAGGCTGGATGAACAGAAACCTGTGGTGGTCTGCGGCGATATGAACGTGGCCCACAAGGAGATCGACCTGAAGAACCCCAAAACCAACGTGCATAACGCGGGCTTTACGCAGGAGGAGCGGGACAAGATGTCCGCCCTGCTGGAACGGGGCTTCGTGGACAGCTTCCGCTATCTGCACCCGGACGAACGGGATCGCTACAGCTGGTGGAGCTATATGATGAAGAGCCGGGAGCGGAATATCGGGTGGCGCATCGACTATTTTCTGGTGAGCCGGCGCATCGCGGAAAACATCGTGACGGCGGAGATCGACGATCAGATCCCGGGCAGCGACCACTGCCCGGTCATTCTGGAACTGAAGGGAATGGAGGAAGAAGCATGAAAATTTTGTTTGCGTCGGATATTCACGGCTCGGCCAGCGCCTGTGAAAAGGTGCTGGAGCGGGTGCAGACCGAAAAGGCGGATCGGCTGATCCTGATGGGAGACCTTTTGTACCACGGCCCCCGGAACGACCTGCCCGACCGCTACGCGCCCAGGGAGGTCATCCGCCTGTTGAACGAAAGCCCCCTGACGCCTTTGTGCGTGCGGGGAAACTGCGATGCGGAGATCGATCAGATGGTGCTGAATTTCCCGATCATGGCGGATTACGCCCTGCTGCCGCTGGAAAACGGGAGCTGTGCTTTCCTGACCCACGGCCATCTGTTCAACCGGGAGCAGCTGCCGCCCCACCGCCCCGGCGATGTGCTGGTGAACGGCCACTTCCACGTATACGCCGCCGAGCCTGCGGGGGACATGTTCTACGTCAATCCCGGCTCCGCCGCTCTGCCCAAGGAAAATCAGGAAAAGAGCTACATGATCTACGAAAACGGCGTTTTCACGATCAAGGCGCTGGAAAGCGGGGAAGTGCTGAAGGTCTTCCGCCTTTTCTGAGCGGCGTTTGAGAAAAATGCCGAAAAAAACGTGAAGAACTCGTGAACATCGCAAAAAGAACTTGCCCTCCTCAGGAGAATCGAGTATAATAATGCGAGCAACTTCATTACATTCATTAGGATAGGAGAGACTCTTTATGCGCAAGCGTGTTGTTCTGGCCCTGCTGCTCGTGGCGGCCATGGTAGTAACCAGCAGTTGTTCCCTCATCGTCAAGGACGCCGAGGTGGACAAGCAGACGCCCATCATCAGCGTGGTCGGACAGACCTTTACCAAGGGCGAAGTGAACGCTCTGGTGCAGAATTCGCTGGATTATCAGACGTACCTGTACTCCATGTACGGCATGAATTTTGACCCGACCTCCGAAAGCGCCATTTCCTCCGCGCAGGAAAGCGTCATTAACGGCCTGATCGAGCAGGCGGTCGTGGACAACAAGATGGACGAAATGGGCATCGAACTGACCGACGAAGAGCTGGCGGAAGTTCAGACTGAATCCGAGACCACCTATCAGGGCTATAAGGACACCGTGATGAACGCCGCCTATGCCGACACCGAGCTGACCGGCGACGAGCTGGAAGCCGCTCTGGTGGAAACCATGGCGCAGTATGGCTATCCCACGCTGGATGAGATCGTGGAAAACAACAGGGAGACCAAGCGCACCGAAAAGCTGAAGGCGGAGATCGTCAAGGATGTGACCGTCACGGACGAAGAGGTGCAGACGGAATACGATAGCCGCGTGGAAAGCGCCAAGACCAATTATGAAAGCAATCCCGGCTCCTATGGCACCAGTGTGACCAACGGCACCACCGTGTATTATACGCCCGCCGGATACCGCTATGTGAAGCACATCCTGCGCAAGTTCTCCGACGAGGACAACCAGAAGATCAGCGATATTCAGAGCCAGATCACCGATAAGCAGACGCAGCTGAACAACGTGGAAAGCTCTCTGAGCGATCTGGGGGAAGCCACCGAGGACGAATCCGAGGAGATCGCCAAGAACCGTCAGGAACTGACCGACACGCAGACCACGCTGAACGCGGAGATCGAAGACCTGAACAAGCAGCTGGAGGCCGCCCGCGAAGCCGCTTATGCGGCCCTGCAGCCCACCATCGAAGAAATTCAGGCGAAGCTGGCCGCCGGCGAAGACTTTGACGCGCTGATGGAAGAGTACGGCGAGGACACCGGCATGCAGGCCGAACCCGCCAAGACCAACGGCTATGCCGTATGCGAGCAAAGCACCAACTGGGTGGAGGATTTCCGCAACGCCGCTATGGCGCTGGCCAAGATCGGCGATGTGTCCGAGCCTGTGCGCAGCACGTATGGCATCCACATCATCAAGTATGTGAGCGACGCCGTGGAAGGCCCGGTGGCTTTCGACGAGGTGAAGGATACCATTGAAAGCTCTCTGCTCAGCACCAAGCAGGACGAAACCTACAACGCCGCTGTGGACGAGTGGGTCGCTGCCGCCGATGCGAAGGTGGATCGCGACGCGCTGAAGGACTGACAGATGAAATCATACAGGGGCCGCTTTCCGTAAAGGAGAGCGGCCCCTGTATTTTGTGGCGAAGCATTTCGTTTGGGAAAGCTTCAGCGCTTTTCCTTCGGCAGGACCAGATCCGGCGTCTTGCCGGATCAGATGTGCGGAGGCATGGCCCCCGACGGCGCTATGGTTGTGTTTGACGCTGCTTTTATTTCTTCTGAGAATGTCGCTTTCTGACAAAATTTTGACATTATAGCAAAATATCGCCCAGCCGCAAAATTTCACACATCATGTCCCCCTGTTTTTTTATTGATGCAAACAGCCGTTATTTGTACAATATCAGCGTCAAGATTCGTTGATGCTGATATTTTTGATTTGTGTGCAAAGGGAGGCAGATGGGATGGAAAGTTATATCGTTCAGGAAAGGAAGAAAATGAAAAAAAGAATGAGGGGGAAAATAAAGGAATACAGGCATATCTATCTTCTGCTGATCCTCCCGGTTCTTTATATCCTGGTTTTCCGCTATTATCCCATTTTGGCCCAGTTCCTTCTTTCTTTTAAGAAATACACGCTTAAGGGCGGACTGTGGAACAGCAAATGGGTCGGCCTGCTGAACTATCAGAAGTTCTTTCATTCGCCCGAGTTTGGCAAGCTGATGATAAACACGCTGAGGATCAGCGTGCTGCAGATCATCGTCGGGTTTGCGCCTCCGGTTCTGCTGGCCATCTTCCTGTTTGATATGACCTCGGGCCGCTTTCGCAAAACCGCCCAGAGTATTTTGTATATTCCTCACTTTTTCTCCTGGGTCGTTGTGTATAATCTGGTGAACGTCATTTTCTCCAATGCGGGGTATCTCAATCTGATCCGGGAAGCGCTTGGCCTGAAAACCGTCAGCTATATGATCGATGTGAACTATTTCCTGCCGATCCTCGTGGGCTCCAGCCTGTGGAAGGGGCTGGGGTGGGGGACGATCCTGTATCTGGCCGCCCTGACGGGGATTGATACGGAATTGTTTGAGGTGGCCAAGATAGACGGCGCAGGCCCCTTGCAGCGGATCAGGTATATCACGCTGCCCGGCATTCTGCCGGTGATGGTTTTTACCCTTACGATGTCCCTTGGAAGGCTTTTCTCGGCTGCAAACACGGAGCAGATCCTGCTTTTCTATGGCCCGGCAAACTATTCTGTGTCGGATGTGATCGGCACATGGGTGTACCGTCAGGGCCTTGGAAAGCTGGAGTACAGCCTGGGCGCGTCGGTTGAAATGTTCCAGTCGGTGGTGGGCCTGTTCCTTGTTCTGCTCTGCAATAAGGCTGCCAACCGCGTTGCTCATGTTGGGATCTGGTAAGGGAAAGGAGGACGTTGGCAATGAAACTGCACGGTTCGGAGCTTGTTTATCAAATCGTGATCTATACGCTTGTGGGGCTTCTTCTGCTGGTCAGCGTGTTCCCCCTGATTTATGTGCTGGGCGTGTCCCTGACCAGCGAGGCGGAATACTACGCCAGAGGAAAACTGATGATCATCCCGTTCCAGCCTACGATAGCAGCCTATACAAAAATTTTTACGACCAATGCCAATCTGCTCAATTCCCTGCTGGTCAGCATTCAGCGCACGGTTATCGGAACCATGCTCGGCCTGTCCTTTACGCTGCTTGTGGGTTACGGCGCGTCCCGCAGGGACATGCCCGGCAGCAGGACGCTGATGTTCATGGTTCTGGTCACCATTCTGTTCAGCGGCGGCATGATCCCGACCTTTGTGGTGGTGAAGGATCTGGGACTGTATGACAGCTTCTGGTCCCTGATCATTCCGGGACTGGTCAGCGGATGGAACGCGCTGGTGTTCAGACAGTTTTTCGAGGGGCTTCCGCATGAGGTGGAGGAGGCCGCGGAAATTGACGGCGTGTCAAAGCTGGGGATGCTGGTTCGGATCATTCTGCCGATGAGTCTGCCGGTGGTGGCTTCCCTTGGGCTGTTTACCGCCGTGAACCATTGGAATTCCTGGTTTGATGCGATGCTGTATATCAAATCGACCTCGCGGCAGCCGCTGCAGCTGGTGCTGTACCAGATGCACAAGGATGCTAATATTGCGGCAAACGCGAACGATATGGCGTCCCTGACCGACTCGCTGGAGCGTTCCTCTTCCCGCTCCCTGCGCATGGCGTTGACCGTAATCGGCACCGTCCCGATCCTCTGCGTTTATCCTTTCCTGCAGAAATACTTTGTCAAGGGCGTTTACACGGGCGCCGTCAAGGGATAAAGAATGCTGGTTGTTGCTCTGAAGGATCGGTGCACAGATGCTTTGGAGTTGTGATAGCTTGATGCCGGAGTCATGACCCGTCGTCAAAACAATGAACCCAATTTTTGAAAGGAGAAAAATCAATGAAAAAAATCCTGACCATTTTCCTCGCCGCAGCGCTGCTTCTGAGCGCCGTGCCCCTTGCAGGCATGGCCGAGGCGGAAAAGGAAACCATCGAGTTCTTCTATTCTCCCTGGGCATCCTCTCCCTATGCCGGAGTTGACCCCTATGAAGCCTATGTCGAAGAAAAATACGGATGCGACTTCGTCCTTACCCCCGCCACCGATTTTGAGACCCAGCTTCTGATGAGAGCCGCTGCCGAGGACATGCCCGATATGATCATGTGCAACACGACTCAGCTGGATCGTTTCCTGGAGCAGGAAATCGTTCTGGACGACTGGACTCCTTTTCTGGAGAAAATGCCTACGATCGCCTCGGAACTCACCGATATTCAGAAAGCCTATTTTACCCGTGACGGAAAACTGATCGCCTGTCCTTCCCTTCCGGGCGGCTTTGTCCAGAGCCTGATGATCCGCAAGGATTGGCTGGACAATCTGGGTCTGGCCATGCCGACCAACATCGAAGAGCTTCTGAACGTGATGCGCGCCTTCACCTATGACGACCCCGACGGCAACGGGATCGACGATACCTGGGGCTTCACGACGGACGGCGCGGGCAAGGGCACCGGCGACAGCTATCTGTTTATGACTCTGTTTAACAGAGACGGCGTCAATTTCTACATTGACGACGAGGGAAAGGTCAATCACCCGATCGTGGACGGTACGTACCTGCAGTATCTTGAGCTGATGCACAAGATGGTGTCGGAAGGCTATTTCTATCCCGACTGGTACACGCAGGGAGACGAAGACCAGTATGTGGATATCTACAACGGAAAGATCGGCGTTGTTTTCAACTCGATCCATCACATTCTGTACAAGACGGACGCTGCCCGCAATTTTGACGGCACGGTCGTAAACGAATGGGATGTTGTACCGATCGAGCCCTTCGGCGGAAAGATCAAGTCCCGCAGCATTCTGGGCGCTATCCGCACGGTGTCTGCCGAAACGGCCAAGGATCCCGCCAAGATGGATATTATCTGCAGCTATCTTGACCAGGGCGCTTTCCCGAACGAAGACTTCTTTATTCTTCGCGGCGGCTATAAGGTCGACGGCTATGACATTCTGGAAGAAATCGCCAACGGCATCTATTTCCTGGGCAAGTCCTCCAAGGACAACGTTACCGTCCGGGAACAGGGCAGCATCATGTTCGGCTGGGGCCAGATGGTTCAGGCCGAGGGCCTGCGCTACATCCAGTCCGTCGAGCCCTCTCTGAACGCTGCGGACACGTATCGCGCTGAAAAGTACGCTCAGGTGGAGTCTTATCCCGCCTATGACGGCGCCTATCAGCTGATCGTTCATGACGCCACCACGCAGGAAACCTCTTCCAACATGATCGCCGAATTTGAAATCGCGTTCATCCTTGGAAACAAGACCGCCGACGACTATGATGCGTTCGTGGAACAGTGGAAGGCTGCCTGCGGCGACGAAATGTTTGCCAATGCGGAGCATTATTTCAAGCTCTATAACCTGATTCAGTGACCGAAGCCGCAAAAGCACCGGCATGAGTCTGGTTCCGGGGGACACTGTGCAGGCAGTGTCCCCTTTAAGGAGAAAACGTTATGTTTGAAAGCTATGAAACGCCGTATAAGCTCGGAACCCCTGTTTTAGAGCCATCCGGCGTTCCAGGCAGGTTTGACGCCCTCCTGGTGGACGCGCCCCGACTGTTCAGACATCATGGAAAAATCTACATGATGTATATCGGCTATGACGGGCGCGGCTACCAGACGGCGCTGGCGGTCACGGAGGATATGATCCACTGGAAGCCGCTGGGCGTTATCCTGCCCAAGGGAAAGCCCGGCGAATGGGATCAGGTGGGCCGTGCCGGTACTTGCATCGTTGCGGATATTGACTTGTATGGACAGCGAGAGCTGAAAAAAATCGACGGGAAATACTGGCTTTTCTTCCATTCCTATCCCGGCGAAGGCTATGAGGTCGGCTCCGCTTCCCAGGGAATCGCCTGGACGGAAGAGGATAGCCTGCTGAACTGGCACATCAGCGACCAGCCGATCTTTGCGAAAAGCGAAGGAAAACAATGGGATTCCGGCGGGCTGTACGGCAACTGGGTCTTTCCGACGGAAAACCGCTACTGCATGTTTTATAACGGAAAAGAAAATCTGGAATGGCCGTGGCATGAACAGGTCGGACTGGCCTTTTCGGAGGATATGCTTCACTGGAAACGCTGCGGGCAGAATCCGGTTCTGCCTGTGAGTCAAAACGGATGGGACTGTTATTTTTCGTGCGGGCAGCATGTGCTGTATGACAGTAAAAGGAAGCAATGGGTCATGTTCTACTGCGGCTATGACGGCGTTCATGCTCAGGAGGGCGTGGCTGTAAGCGGCGATATGCTTCACTGGGAGAAAAAGAAGGAGCCCATCATCCCGAATGGACCGGCAGGTTCTCTGGACGAAAAGCACGCCCATAAGCCCGGCGTGATCTGGCATGAGGGCGTTCTTTATCACTATTACTGTTCCGTAAGACCGGCTTACGGCAAAGAGAAGGAAATATACGGGGACGAATACCGATGCATTACGGTAGCCAGGTCCATTCCCTGGTGATGAAAGGAGCGGTATCATGCGCATTTCTACGACTTTTTTAGACTTTGAGATAAACGAAAAGGGAAACCGCGCCGGTTTTATTCTGAATGAAAGACCCGAAACCGCCGCTATGGATTCCGGATTCTGGCGGCTGATTCTGGATGATGGAATGAAAACGGAAATTCCCGTTTATTCCACCGATCAGGAGGGAACGGTTCGTTCCTGCGACCGTGGCCTGATCGTTGAATACGATCATCTGGTATCGGAATATGGCGACGAGTATCCGATCCGTCTGCAGATCAGGGTGGAGGCGGACGGCAGCCTGCTGCGATTTACAAGCGCGATCGAAAACCATGACAGCGCGGTGCGCGTCAATGAATGCTTCTGCCCGACAGCCGATTTTACAGCGCTGTACGGCCCCAAGGAAGAGGATCATATGCTGATCCCGATCGGACTGGGCACCCGCGTGGCAAACCCATGGAAGGTATTGCAGGATAAAACCTGCCAGTATTATATTCATGATGAAAGAGAAGTTTTCTGGCATGTTCATTATCCCAGCGCCAGTATGTGCTGGATGGGAATTGAATCGGGCGGCCGTTTCCTCTACATGGCCCGCTATGATGAAAGGATCCGCTGCTGCTTCCTGAGCGCCAGACAGAAGATCCACTCCGATCCCACCAATATCATGCTGACGGTTGACCATTTCCCGATGGCAAAGCCGGGGGAACGGGTGGAAATGCCGCCGGTGGTGCTGGGCGTGCTGGAGGGAGACTGGCGTTCAGGCGCGAAGGAATACAGGGCATGGGCAGATCGTGGGTTTTATCGGATTCAGGAAAAGGCAGAATGGGTGCAAAACCTCACCGGCTGGCAGAGAATCATTATGCGCAGCCAGTATGGCGAGGATTATTACGTCGCGGAAGATCTGCCGGAGATCTATAAAACCGGCGCAAAATACGGGATTCACACGCTGTTCCTCTTCGCATGGTGGAAGGATGGAATGGATCGGAACTATCCCTATTATCTCGAGCCCTATCCCGGTGCCTTCCAGAAGCTGAAAGAGAACATTCAAAAAGTGCGCGGCATGGGCGGACGGGTGATCCTGGAATGCAACTGTCATTTTCTGGATCCTTCCAACAACTATTTCCGCGAGCATGGCGACGAGCTGAAAATTATCAACATCAATGGGGACGATATTCGTCCGAGCTTTACGCTGGGTGGATTTGTGTACTCCGGCCGCGGAGAGTTCCGCGTTACCTATGGTGCCAAGGTCTTTCCGCTGGCCTGCTCCTGTACGCAGCTTTGGCGCGATCAGGTCATGTCTCAGATGGAACTGATGAACGGGATGGACCCGGACTGCCTGTTCATGGACTGCTACGGACAGGCTCCCTATCAGCCCTGCTTTAACAGCAGACACGAGCACGGAAATCGCGTGGACGAGGAATGGGTCGGCCACAGAAAGCTGTTTGCAGCCGCGGAGCAGTATTGCAGGGAACAGGAAAAGGTTCTTGCCACAGAGGTGGTAACGGATATTGCGGCTTCCTATAATCAGTTTGTTCACGGCCTGATCAACGTCAGCTTTGAACCGTCAAGCGACGCCTATCCTCCCATGTTCCGCTACACGTTCCCGGAGGTGATTACGACGGATCGCGGGATCCGTCACTCTGAAAACGACTTTGACAGGCAGCTGCGCTGGTCGCTAGCCATGGGCCTGAGACTGGACGCCGAGCTGTACGTATGCCGCTGCACGATTGATAAGGACCCCAAGTATGCGGCCGAAGTCGGAAAGTATACGGAAAAGCTGGAGCAGTATGGCGATTTCATGCTGAGAGGAACCTTTACCGTGCTGGACGCTTCGCCGGTTCCGGACTGCGTAAAGCGCGCCGAATACTACAGCGAGGATGGAAAAAAGATCCTTCGCGTGCTGTACAACATTTCCAGAGAACCTGTGGAAGTCAGAGGAATGACGCTGGACGACAACGAAATGCGGTTTGATGTTTTTGATAAAGAGGAGTATCTGAAAAATCTTTGAGCCGCCTTGAAAAAACGACCGCTTTTCCGGGCGGGTAAATGCCGGGGGAAACATCCTGAGGATGTTTCCCTTCCGGCGTTTGAAGCGTTCGGTAAGGACCGGGGGACTGTACAACCCCGAATGGATGTTGTATGATAAAGCGCAGAAGGACGGCTGGAGACTTCTCTGACGGATATGCTGAAAATGGCCGGAACAGAGAACGAGCCGCCGGCTGCAGGGCAGCACGATTTGATACGAGGAACGATGAGAAGATGGATTTATGCAGATTGCTGATCGCGGACGACGAGCCGATCATTCGCGGCGGCCTGAAAAACGTGATCAAATGGGAAGAAATTGGATTTAAGGTCACGGGAATCTTTCCCAGCGGGAATGACCTGATCCATTTCCTGATGGACAATCCTGCGGATGTGATCCTTACCGATATTTCCATGGAAAACGGCACGGGGCTGGACGTGGCAGAATGGGTCGAGAAAAACGAGCCGTCCGTCAAAATCATTCTGATCACCGGTTATACCGATTATCAGGCGGCTCAGAAGGCCGTGTCCTATTCCTGCGTAAGACACCTGATCAACAAACCGGTCTGCGTACCGCAGATGAAAAACGTCTTTGTTCAGCTGTATCAGGAATTTTGCGAGGAACGCCAGCTGCTTTCCGCGCAAAATGTGCTTCACATGGAATGCATCCGGCAGATCCTTCAGGGAAACGAACTGAGCGACAAGATATGGAGCAGCCTGTCCCTGTGCTGCG
>CAKUCE010000079.1 GCA_934643535.1 uncultured Clostridia bacterium
AGTCCGCCCAGCATCTTGGCCTCGTCCCGCACGCCGATCTGCCGCAGCTCGATGCGGGTGTGGAAAACAGACGCCAGATCCTTCACCAGGGCGCGGAAGTCCACCCGGCCGTTGGCGGTGAAGTAAAAGAGGATCTTGGTGTTGTCAAAGGTCTCCTCCACGCCCACCAGCTTCATATCCAGCTTGTGTTCCTCGATCTTCCGCTGGCAGATCTTGAACGCGTCCTTTTCGAAGGCTTCGTTGTCCGCCGCGTGGCGCGCGTCCTGCGGGGTGGCGACGCGGATCACCTGCTTGAGCGGGGATGCGACCAGATCGTCGTCCACCTGACGCACCCCGGTAATGACCTGGCCATATTCCAGACCCCGGGCCGTTTCCACGATCACGAAGTCCCCGGCCACGGGCCAGAGCCGGCCGGGATCAAAATAGTACAGCTTTCCGGCATTTTTGAACCGGACGCCTACGATTGCCGCCATGTTTTTTGTTCCTCCAATATTGTCATCATCAGCTGGTCCACGGTGGACTGCCAGTTCACCTGACCGGCCCGGCGCTTTCGCGCCAGAAAAACCGCGTCCAGCATTCGGTTCAGGCCCGCTTCATCCGCCTGAGGCAAAACGTTCCGCCACGCGGCCGGATACTGGGCCAGCGCTCCTTCGGGCAGAAGCCCCGCCCTGGCCAGCAGTGCCTGATGCAGGGCGTTTTCCAGCAGGATCAGGTACTGATCGGCGGTTTCCCGCTGATCCTTTAGCCGGGTGGACACCTTCAATACGTCCGCGTCGCTCTGAAGAGACAGCGCGTCCGTTAAAAATTCCCGGTCCTTTTCCTCCAGGCCGCCGCCTTCCAGCACTTCCAGCGCCATGCCGATGTTGCCGCCCGCCAGCCCCACCGCCGTGGGGATCCGGGCGGGATCGCAGCCCATGCGGGTCAGCGTTTCCGTCATCAGCTCGTCCGGCCAGGGACGCATTTTGATCCGGGCGCAGCGGGAAGCGATGGTGCCCAGCGTAGCGGTCAGCTCGTGGGTCATCAGCAGGAAGACCACCCGGGCCACAGGCTCTTCCAGCGATTTCAGCAGACAGTTCTGGGCCTGCGGGGTCATTTTCTCCACCGGCTCGATCAGCACCACCCGGTAGCCTGTCCCAAAGGAATGCTGCCCCACCGCGCGGATCACGTCCCGCACTCGGTCTACGCCGATCTGCTTGCCGTCGTCCGCAAACAGGGAGATCACGTCCGGCTCGTTGTCGTCCCACACTCTCCGACAGCCCTCGCAGACGCCGCAGGGCTTTTCTCCGGTTTCGGATATACAAAACAGGGCGCTGGCCAGCAGCCTGGCAAAGGTACGCTTGCCAAGCCCCCGAGCGCCCGTCAGGAGATATGCGTGAACCATTTCCCCGGTTCGAAACTGGTGCAGCGCCGTTTTACAGCTGGCACTCAGGCGGCCGTAATCCGTGAAGACCGGCCGCCCCGCCTCCCGTGGTATCTGTGTCAAGCTCTTTCCGTCTCCTTGCTGTTTTCCAGCCTTACAGCTTCACAAACTGATCCACGGTGAGCACGAAGATGGTCGCGCCGCCTACCACCACTTCGATGGGATAGGGGGTGTAGGACCCCGGCATACCCACCATGGACGCGGGCGAGGGCGCGATCTGCTTGCGGCTCTTGCAAACCTTTTCGATCAGATCCATGGCTTCCTGAAAACGGTCGTCCTCTACGCCTACCAGCAGGGTGGTGTTGCCCGCCCGCAGGAAGCCGCCGGTGGTGGCCAGCTTGGTGACGCCGAAGCCGTCGTTCATCAGTTGTCCGATCAAACGGGAAGAATCCTCATCCTGTACGATAGCAATGATCAGTTTCATCCTCGTTCCTCCTCTTTTTTGGTTACCCGATTTTCCCTTTCAGTATACCGCAATTTTGGGTTTTGCGCAACTAGGGACTTCCGGCAGAGGCTTTGCCTCCGGCAG
This sequence comes from uncultured Clostridia bacterium, assembly GCA_934643535.1. GTDB lineage: Bacteria > Bacillota > Clostridia > Christensenellales > Aristaeellaceae > Limiplasma. The sequence goes on from CAKUCE010000079.1 coordinate 1,950, forward strand.
CTCCATCGAGCCTGCCGGCCAGAGAAAGAAATCCATCGTATGGAAAACGGCCCGCCTTCAGGCTTTGGCGCGGCAGCGGCCAAAGACGGCATGCCTCTGAGCCTGCTGGAAGCCGCGGCTTTTCCAGCGCTTCAGGCATCTCAAAAACGGGGAATGCCGTCGGTCTCCGCCCGTCCTTCGGCCCGCACGGCGGCGTCATAGCGCGCCGCCCTTTCCAGCAGGGGGCCTTTTGCGCCCATGGTAAATGCGATATCGCTGCTTCGAATGGAAAGCAGCTCAATTCCGGGCCGGAGATTCAAAAAATCCATCGTCGTCTCGGAAAACGCGATCCGCCCGTCTTCCGTGATCTCCGTCCAGCCATACCACCGGCCTTTATAGCGCAGAAAATCTCCCGGCTGCGAGGCATAGTGCAGAAGCTGGGGAAGCTCCTCCAGAATATGACCCAGCCGGGATGGGAGCAGCAGTCCCTGCCGGGTGACGCAAAACCCGCCGGTTTCCTTGCTGCCGTTGAACAGATAGACCTTTCCCTCCCGCGTTATCTGATATTCCCGGATCGCCTGCGTGGGAAGAAAAAGGGTTCCATTCTCCCGAAGCAAAGACATTCCAAAAATAAATTTTCCGCCCTTGTTCATCTGCGGCAAGAAAAATCGCTCCTTTCCGGATCGCCATTTCTGCTTTTATCAGGCAAAAACCGGACGATTTTCTCCCCGGAGAAAGCCGCCCGGTTTACCGAAATGGTATCGGATTGCTTACAGTTTCCACCCGGCCGCCCGTTCACGGCCGTTGATGAAACGGCGGTAAATGCCGTCCTGCCCCATCAGCTCATTGTGCGTCCCACGCTGGACGATCTGCCCTTTGTCCACCACCAGGATCTGATCGGCGTGACGAACGGTTTTCAGCCGGTGGGCGATCATAATGACCGTTTTCTCCTGCGTCAGTTCACCGATCGCTTCCATCAGCTCTTTTTCGTTTTCCGGGTCCCCATTGGCTGTGGCCTCGTCCAGAATGATGACCGGCGCGTTCTTCATCATGGCGCGGGCAATGGAAAGCCGCTGGCGTTCGCCGCCGGAAAGCGTTCCGCCCGCTTCGCCGACGACCGTTTCATAGCCTTGCGGCAGCTTCATGATGAAGTCGTGACAGCGGGCTTTTTCAGCCGCCTCCATCACCTTTTCCATGGGCGCGTCGGGCTGGCCGAAGCGGATGTTGTTGGCAATGGTGTCATGGAACAGATAGACGTTCTGAAACACGAAGCTGAAATTCCGCATCAGACTGTCCATGTCGTATTCCCGCACGTCGTGTCCGCCCAGCGTGACCCGTCCTTCGTCCACATCCCAAAAGCGGGACAGCAGATGGCAGAGGGTGGTCTTGCCGCCGCCGGAAGGACCGACAATGGCGGTCGTCGTCCTTTCGGGAATGTTCAGCGTAACGCCGTTGATGATGGGCCTCGCTCCATATGAAAAGCGAATGGCTTCCGCCCGGAGGTCATGGCACTCCGGCTCCAGCTCCGCACCGGAAATATCCATGCCGGGCAGTTCCAGAATGCCGGCGGCCTGATCGACGCAGCTGTCCACCACCCGCAGCAGGCTCGACTGCGTTCCCGCCTGCTCCAGCCCCTCGGTGAGCAGGAAGGAGCAGACCGCCAGCATGACGCAGTTCAGCAGCTCCATGCGGCCGCTGGTATAAAGCACAAGGGACAGCGCCGCCACGCCCACATCAACAAGCTTGGCAAGGACATTCTGCGCCAGCATCAGCGGCAGAAGCTTCAGCTCCATATCGGTGTTTGCCGCGGCATTTTCATCGATAGAGGATTCCAGCTCGCGCTTGTATTTTCCTGCCAGGGCGTAGGATTTTACCTCGGCGATACCCTTGATAAACTCCAGCACCCGTTCGACCACCGCCGTATCGCCGGCCAGCTTCCGGCTTGTGGTCTGTTCCGATCTCACCTGCAGGGCACGATTCACGAAATAGCAGATTCCAAGTCCCGCTGCGATCAGCAGCCCAACCCGCCAGTCAAACAGGAACACCGCCAGCGTCATGACCGCCGTGGAGAAAAGCCCTTCGGTGACGAGCATGACCACGCGGGTGGATACGCCGGAGGGATTGTCCATGGTGTTGGTGGTGACGGAGGCAATCGCACCCAGACTGTTTTCGTTGAAATAGCCCATGGGCAGGTACCGCAGATGCTCGGCGATCTGCACCCGCTTGTTGGCGGTGGTACAGTAACCCGCGTCCGTCTGCAGCGCGGTGGCACGGTATTTCAGCAACGACGAGCCAACGACGGAAACCAGCATGATGGCCAGCGACAGCAAGATGGTTTTTGCAGTCACGCCATCTGTCAGAATCGCTTGCAGCATCACGCCGATGGCCGGGATCTTCAAGGCGGAAAACAGCGCCGCCGCCACGCCGAGGGCAATGGAAAGATAAAATTCCCTGCGCTCCCGTTCGTCACAGAAACGAAAGAACTTCCTTAAAATTTCAAGCATGATCCGCCCCTCCTTCCGCGCTGTCGCGGGACGCGATGTGCGCCTCCCAAAGCGTCCGGTACAGCGGACAGGTCCGCAGCAGTTCCGCCTGCGTCCCCGTTGCCGCGATGCTTCCGTCGTTCACGACGGCGATCTGGTCGGCGTCCACGATAGTGGAGAGCCGGTGGGCAATGACGATGAGCGTCTTCCCCCGCACGAGCCTTGCCACGCTTTCCTGAAGAACGGCTTCGTTCTCAGGGTCGGTATAGGCGGTAGCCTCGTCCAGGATCACGATCGGCGCGTTTTTCAGCATGGCGCGGGCAATGGAAATGCGCTGCTTTTCGCCGCCGGAGAGATGCCCGCCGCCGCTGCCGGCCTGCGTATCAAAGCCGTTTTCCAGCCCCATGATGAAGTCGTAGCAGCCGCAGTCCCGCGCCGCCTGCTCTACCTCGGCGTCCGTTGCGTCAGGTCTGCCCATGCGGATATTCTCCCGCACGGTGTCGTCGAACAAAAAATTGTCCTGCGCTACATAGGCAACGAGCTTGTGATAATGCTCCGCGGAAAGATTACGAATATCCACGCCGCCCACCGAGATCGCGCCGGTGTCCACATCCCAGAAAGAGGCGATGAGTTTGGCAATGGTGGATTTTCCGCTGCCGGAAGGCCCGACGAGCGCGTTGACCGTTCCTTCCCAGAAGGCCAGGTTTATGCCGTGAAGAACCTCCGTTTCGCCATAGCCGAAGTGAACGTCGCGCAGTTCCACGGTGCTGCTCCGGATTGTCCGTGCGTCGGTTTCCGGGCGGGGCAGCTCGCGGGCAGTCAGGATGTCCGTTATCTGTCCGATGACGGTGCCGACTCTGGCCAGATCGTCGGTGAATTTCATGCATCCGATGATGGGCGTGATGAGGCCCATGGAAAGAATGACGATCAGCACGAATTTTTCCGGCGTCAGCGTTCCGCTTTTCATCAGCAGTCCGCCGATGGGCAGAACCGTCAGAAGAGTAGCAGGCATGATGTTCATGGCGAAGGTAAAATAGAAGTTGCTCCTGTTCATCCAGTCGATGTAGCTGCGGGCGCATTCTCTGGCGGCGGCCACGAACTTTTCATAGCTGCTCTTCGCCTTGCCAAACACCTTAATGACCTCAATACCGCCGATGTACTCCACCGCCGTGTCGTTGAGCGTGTTTGTAGCCGCTACGGTGCGGGCATAATTCTTGTTGTATCCCGCCATCATCAGCATAAAGAAAAACATGCCCAGCGGAAAGGGAATAAGCGAGGCCAGCGCCATGCGCCAGTCCAGAACGAGCAGATAAATAAAGGTTGCCAGAACGACGGCCGCGTTGCTGCTCATTTCCGGAATCACATGCGCCAGCGTCGGTTCGATGCTGTCCACGCGCTCCACGAGGATATTTTTCAGCTCGCCGGAGCCGCGTGCCTGCACGTCGCCCAGCGGCATCCGGGCCAGTTTGGCCAATCCCTGCTTGCGAATGCTTCCCAGCACGGCAAAGGTCGCCTTGTGAGACTGCGCCGTAGACAGCGAGTGCAGCAGCACCCGCAGCAGCCAGAACGCCGCCATCACCGCACAATCCACGAGATAGCCGGCCAGCTCCCGATCCCCGGCCAGCAGCTTGCCAATGATCCGCGCCATTACCAAAAACGGCAGGATCTGAAAGGCCGCTCCGGCGGCGGCAAGGCAGACGCTTGCAATATATCCGGACTTTTTTTGCCCGGCAAAGGTCAAGATCCAGCCGAAGGTTCCTTTTTCTTTCTGCACTTTTTTCACCTCACATGGAAAATTTCTTTCACGCGCGGAAGGAATGCTTCCGTCATGGGCAGATCGTCCCGGATTCCGCCGCGGTCCAGGTGCAGCACTCTCGTGCAGGTGCGGCAGACAAATTCATAGTCGTGCGTGACGATGAAAATGATCTTTCCCATTGCCGAAAGCCTTTGAATCAGCGCCGCCAGCCGCACCATGCTGTCGTAGTCCAGACCGCTGGTAGGCTCGTCGAACACCAGCATCTCCTTGCCGCAGACCATCGAGGACGCAGCCGCCAGCCGCTGCTTCTGACCGCCGGAGAGGGTGTTGGGATGGCGCTTCCGGAAGGGCGCGAGGCCCAGTTCTTCCAGCGTTTTTTCAGCAAGTCCCGCATCCGGGCGACGGATGCCGAACGTACACTCGGCTTCTACGCTTTCGGCAAAGAGCTGATAGTTCACATCCTGCATGACCATATAGGAACGTTTCCTGCGTTCTTTGACCGTCTGCGGCTTCCCGTTCCAGAAATACGCGCCGGAGGCTTCCCTGTGCAGGCCGCAGAGCGCGCGGGAAAACGTCGTTTTTCCCGCGCCGTTGTGACCCACGACCGCGATCACGTCGCCGGGAGCGGCCTGTACGGACAGGTCGTGAAGAACCGGCTGTTTCTGATAGAACAGGGTCACGTTTTTCAGCTCCAGCACCGGTTCTGCACAGGACGCGGGGAGGCCGGACGGCCTTTCCTCCGTCAGGTCAACGGCGCGCAGCCCCATATGCCGCCGCATTTCGGCGGGCAGCGCACGGAACTGTTCCGGTGTAAAGTCGCCCGCGAGCCTTCCATTTTCCAAATACAGGATGCGGTCAGCCACATCCATCAGATAGTAGAGCCGGTGTTCCGCGACGACCACGGTCTTCCCCTGAGCCTTGATGAGCTTCAAATGCTCCCGCAGCTCTCCGATGGACGTCATGTCCAGATTGGAGGACGGCTCGTCCAGCAGATAAACGTCCGGCTCCATGGCGTAGACCGAGGCAAAGGCGATCTTCTGCTTTTCCCCGCCGGAAAGGGCAAAAATATTGCGGCCGAGGAGGTCTTCGATCTTCAGCGCCTCTGCCGTTTCCGCCACGCGGCGCTGAAGCTGTTCCTGGGGGACGGCCTCGTTCTCCATGCCGAAGGCGATCTCGCTGTCGGTATCCACATTGAAAAACTGCGTCCGCGGATTCTGAAACACGCTGCCCACCTTTTCCGCGATGCGGTACATGGGCAGGTCCAGAAGGTCCGCTCCATCCAGCAGCACCCTGCCGCTTCTTTCGCCCGCAAAGAATTGCGGGATCAAGCCGTTGATAAGCCGCGTCAGCGTGGTCTTGCCGCAGCCGCTCCGGCCGCAGAGCAGCACGCACTGCCCCTTCGGAATGGTCAGGCTGATCTTCTGCAAGCCGCCTTTCGCGCCGCCCGGATAGGAAAAGGACACATTCCGGAATTCGATCATACGGTCATCCCCTTCCATACAAGCTCTGCGGCGAGAAACGCCGCCAGCAGCAGAAGGGCCAGCCCATCCGCCGCCCGCATTCGAATTTTCACAAGGCAGGTGCGGGGCTTCGGGTTTTCGATGCCGCGGGTCACGGAGGCGATGGACAGCTCGTCCGCCGCTTTGCTGGCAGCTGTCAAAAGCGGCACGTAGATGCAGTTTACGGTCATAGCCGGGGCCTTCAGAAAGCCGGCCAGCGTCGGCGACACGTCCCGCAGCCGCATGGCGTCCTTGATAAAATGCCAGTCCTCCCGAATCGTCGGCAGGTAGCGAAGCATGACGGCGATGGGAATGGTCAGCTTTTTCGGGACGCGCAGCCGCGCCATGGCGGAGAGGAACTCGCCCACCCGGGTGGTGGCGATCACAAGCCCCGCCAGCATCCCGCAGGCATAGACCTTATGCACCAGCCCGAGAAAGGCCACGAACATCGTCCGCCATGCGCCGGTTATCCTCCCCATGCACCAGACGGTGAACGCGCAGATCAGCGCATAGACGAGCAGGCCCCGCAGCGCATACCGCCCTTTTCCGCCGAGCGCGGAAAGCAGGCCGATGAGCGCCGCCAGCGCAAACTGAAAGGTCAGGTTCGGCGCAGACATGGCGCAGAGGACGCAAAGCAGAAGGAGGAACAGTTTTGTCCGGGGGTCAAGGTGCAGCGCCTTCATTGGGTGATACCGGCTTTTTCAAACTGTTTTTTCAGCATTTTGCAGCCGATGAACGCGCTGACGGCAGCGGCGAGGATGGTTCCCGCCAGCATGACAACCATGATCCATACAGTTCCCGTGGAGCGCATGGCGTCAATGTAGGACTGCTCTGTGCCGTTTCCGAGCATGGTTCTGGCCCAGCCGTCCGGGTCGGCAAAGAAAACAAGGTAGGAAGCGGTGCCGCCCAGAGAGAGCAGAATATAGGAAAGTGAATTGAGCTTCCTGCTCCGATAGCTTCCGATTCCGGCGGCAAGGTCAGCCGCGATCCCCATGACGAGATACCCCAAAGCCATGGCCCAGTGCATGCCGGTGACGAACCAGACGATACAAAGAAGCGCGCCGAGAATGGCCGCCGCCCAACGCTTCTGCACCCTGGCAAGCATCAGCAGGTACACCGGTCCGCAGAGAAGGGCGCTGCCCACCGGCATATAAAAGGTCAGCACCGGATTCGGCGCGAAGAAAATGCCGCCCACCAGAGCGAACACCAGAAAGAGGGCTGAAAAAATACCGACTGTGACCAGATCCTTCACGGTCAGGCTTTTTGAGTTGATGGTCTGCATGATCAAATCTCCTTTGCATGACGGACGGTTTGACTTTTAAACCGTCCTTTGTTATAATTCGATTAGTGTGCGCTAACCAAAAGGAAAGGTATCACACTGCGGTCATTCTGGCAATAGCTGGCGGCGTTTTCCGTCTGATCGTTGCAAAGAATGGTCTGTTCGTTGCAAGGAGGACTATGAAGAGCGATATTGTAACCGATTATTACCGTCCGCTTCTGGAGCAGAACCACTTTCTTCCCATCTCCTGCCCGGACGCCTTCAGCCCGGCGGGACAGTGCTGGGAAATTTCTTCCGCAGTCGGCGGCGGCTACTATTGGGTCTATGCGAAGCAGGACCTGTTCGATATAAAGATCCACGACTTTTTCTTTCATGAAGATCAATGTCTGGATATGGCGATCCCGGAGTGCATCAGCATCCAGCGCTATGACTCCATCTCCGGCGAGGAGCTGAACCCCTATCGACGGCTGTCGGCAGGAGACATTCAGACCATCGTGGGAGGAAAGCAGCGATACCGCGCGCTGATTCATAAACGCATCCCCATCCACTCCGTGGGCGTTGAAATTCTTCCGAACTATTATGATGATTTTCTGAAAAAGCAGTATCCGGATCTATATTTCGATCTTCCCTCCGCTTTTCAGAGCGTGGATCAGGCGACGGATTTTCCCGCCATGTCCAGGCTGCTGTTTGAAATTGAAAACTATCGGGGCGAGGGAGCGGCGGCGGCTCTCTTCTACGAGGCCAAGGTCACGGAAGCCATCGCTCTGGTCGTAGACGCGTGGAAACGGCAGAGTCAGAAACAGGAGCGCCCCCTGTCGGCGGAGGATGCGGAGCGGCTGCAAAACGTGGTCAGCTACATTGCCGATCACTATGCCTTCGATATTCCGCTGGAACGCCTTGCGAGCATTGCCTGCATGAGCGAAACCAAGCTGAAGAGCTGTTTCCAGCGGCGGTTCGGGTGCAGCGTCACGCAGTACATTCAGGGGCGGAGAATGAGCCAGGCGGAGCATCTGCTCATCAATACGGACTTCACCATGGGACAGATCGCCCAAATGATCGGCTACACCACATCCAGCCGTTTTGCGGAGCTGTTCAAAAAAAGCACGGGTATTCTGCCGATCGAATATCGGAAGATCGCGCGGAAGGACCGGCAGCGGCAGGGCAGGACGTAAAAACAATCTTTCATAAAAAGGAGACTTGACGATGAAAATTCTGGTATTCGGCGCAGGCGTACTTGGCTGCAACCTGGCAAGGAATCTGTTCCGCGCCGGAAAAGAGGTCACGCTGCTTGCACGGGGAAACTGGGCGGAGGAGCTTCAAAAGAACGGCCTGCGGATCAAGGACAAGTTTTCCCCCCGCGTGTCGGTCAGCCGCATCCCCATCGTGACCGAGCTTGGGCCGGACGACCGGTACGACGTGATCTTTGCCGTCCTGCGCTATACGCAGATCGGCTCGATCCTGGATGCGCTGCGGGCGAACCGGACGAAAAACATCGTCTTCGTGGGCAACAACGTGCGCGCGAGGGCGCTTGCCGCCTCGCTTCCGGGAAAAAACGTACTCTTCGCCTTTGCGTCCTCCGCAGGCCATCGGGAGCGCGGCCGGGTAGCGTCCATTGATCTGAAAAAGATCACCATTGGCCAGCTGCCGGACGCTCCCTCCAACGAGCGGCTGATCGGGCAGATCTTCGAGGGCACCAAATACAAAGTGGCCTATGAACCGAACATGGAGGATTACCTTCTTTGCCACGCGGCGTTTGTGCTGCCTGCGGCCTTCGCGTGCTACAAAACGGACGGCGACCTGAAAAAGCTCAAGGGGAACACAGCGTACCTGAGCCGGATGATCGACGCCAATCGAGAAGGCTACCGCGCCTTAAAGAATGCCGGGCATGAAATCCTCCAGAAAGACGACAAGGACTTCGAAGGCGAAGCGTACCGCAAGACCTGTCTGCGCTTCTTCAAGCTCATATGCGCAACGAGCCTCGGAAAAATCTGCGTCTCCGATCACGCCATGAACGCGGTCGATGAAATAAGCGCCCTGAATCGGGATCTGAAGCAATTCTTCAATGAAACCGGCGCGGAATATCCGGTCTGGCAGGAGCTTGAAAAAGAAGCCGGAGGGTACTTGAAATAAGGGAAAAGGCAGACGAGCCACCTATCTCAGCCCGTTGACAGCCTCCGTCAACGGGCTGTTTTTTCGTCATTGCCAAATGCTCTCCTCAGAGTCCGTCTTCCCTTCCAAAATTCTCCAAAAAAATTTTGAATTAGGTCTTTACAAACAGGAGGAAACGTGATAATATATTCAACGTTGAGTGCGGGGCATTAGCGCAGTTGGTAGCGCACAACACTGGCAGTGTT
>CAKUCE010000080.1 GCA_934643535.1 uncultured Clostridia bacterium
GGCGCTTTCTATGGGGCGGCCAAAAAATACGAGGGAATGTGCGATCTGCGCAAGAGCAAACAGTGCCGCCGTCTGGCGCTGATCGTGCCCGCGTTCCTGCATGGCCTCTACGACTTCACCGCCTCCATGGAGAACCGGACCAGCGGCTGGATCTTCCTGATGTATATCATCGCCCTGTTCCTGACCGCTTTCGTGATAGTGCGCAGGCTTTCCCGGGATGACGAGGAAATTCCGGGAAGCGTGTATTTCGGATAAAAAAACGCGGCGTTGCTGCAGCGCCGCGTTTTTCATAAGAACCGTTTTCTGTCCGTTTATGCCTGCCGTCCGGCGATCTCCCGGGCCACATGAACGCCGCTGGCCGACGCATGGGACAGGGAATGCGTGATCCCGCTGCCGTCGCCGATGATATACAGGCCGGGATAGCGGGCCTGCAGGTGTTCGTCTACCTCGACCTCCATGTTATAGAACTTCACCTCTACGCCGTAAAGCAGCGTATCGTCGTTGGCGGTGCCGGGAGCGATTTTGTCCAGCGCATAGATCATCTCAATGATGCCGTCCAGAATCCGCTTGGGCAGCACCAGACTCAGATCGCCGGGCGTGGCGTTCAGCGTGGGAGTGATGAAGGAATCTTCCATCCGGCTAGGGGTGGAGCGTCGGCCGCGAATCAGGTCGCCGAAGCGCTGTACGATCACGCCGCCGCCCAGCATGTTGCTCAGGCGGGCAATGGATTCGCCGTACCCGTTGGAATCCTTGAAGGGCTCGGAAAAATGCTTGGATACCAGCAGGGCAAAATTGGTATTTTCCGTCTGCCGGGCCGGGTCCTCATAGCTGTGGCCGTTAACGGTGATAATGCCGTTGGTATTTTCATTGACCACCGCGCCCTTGGGGTTCATGCAGAAGGTGCGCACCAGATCACCGTATTTTTCGGTACGGTAAACGATCTTGCTTTCGTAAAGCTCATCCGTCAGATGGGAAAAGACCTCCGCGGGCATTTCCACTCGAACGCCGATGTCCACCCGGTTGCTCTTTGTGGGAATCTCCAGCTCCCGGCAGATCTCTTCCATCCATTTGCTGCCGCTGCGGCCCACGGAAATCACGCAGTCCCTGCAGGAATAGCGCTGTCCCCCGGCGGACAGCTCGTAGCCGCCGTCCGTTGCCTGCACCGTTTCCACAGGCGTGTCAAAAAAGAAGTCCACCTTTTCCTTCAGGTAGGCGTACAGATTTTCCAGCACCACATAATTGATGTCCGTTCCCAAATGGCGAACGGAGGCATCCAGCAGGTGCAGGTCGTTTTGCAGGCACATTTTCTTGATATGGCTGCCCGCGGTGGTATAAAGCCTGGTGCCTTTTCCCCCGAAGGCCATATTGATCTCATCCACATAGCGCATCAGCTCCAGCGCGTTCTTTTTGCCGATGTACTCGTACAGGGTGCCGCCGAAATCGTTGGTAATATTATATTTGCCGTCGGAGAAAGCGCCCGCGCCGCCGAAGCCGCTCATGATGGAGCAGCTTTTGCAGCCGATGCAGGTTTTGATCTTTTTGCCGTCAATGGGGCATTTGCGTTTTCTCAGCTCATGTCCTGCCTCGAACACGCCCACCTTGAGCTGCGGATTCTGCCGGATCAGTTCATAAGCGGAAAAAATCCCTCCGGGGCCGGCGCCGATGATCAGCACGTCATACATATTCGTTCTTCCTCCTTTATTCCAAGGCGCAAAAAGAGAGCCGGATTTTCTGAAAAGAGAACCGGCTGACTTTTTTATCATAGCATATTTCTGAAAGGAAGTCAAAGCGGGTTTTCCGCTTCCATCAGGCATAAAAACAGAGCCTTTTCGAAGGAAAAGGCTCTGAGACGCACAATTCAGTTACTCAACGGAATAGGGCATCAAGGCGATGGCACGGGCGCGCTTGATGGCTTCGGAGAGCTGACGCTGATGCTTGGCGCAGTTGCCGCTCATACGGCGGGGCATGATCTTGCCGCGCTCGTTCACAAAACGGCGGAGACGGTTAACGTCCTTGTAATCGATATATTCGATCTTATCCGTGCAGAAGGTGCACACCTTACGGCGGGGCTTCCGTCCACGGGGACGAGGCGCTCTTCTTTCTCCACGATCCTCAGACATGGGCAATACCTCCTTTGGAGATTCTCAAACGGCTAAAAGCCGGACAGTTGTTCAGAACGGAAGGTCTTCGTCGTCCACTTCCTTGAAGCCGTTATCCGCAGGCGCGGCGGGCTTGGAAGCGGGAGCGGCGGGCGTATAAGCTGCGCCATCATCCGAACGGGAGGACAGGAACTCCACTTCTTCTGCAAAAACTTCCAGAGAAGCGCGGGGGCTTCCATCCTGGCCCTGGAAAGCGGAAGCGGAAACACGGCCTACGACCGCCACCTTACGGCCCTTGGTCAGATAACGCTGGCAGTTCTCGCCCGTCACGCCAAACACGGACACGCGGAAGAAATCCGCCTCCGGCTGGTTGGAGTTCTGAGAACGGCGGCGGTTCACGGCCACCGTAAAGGTGCAGACGTTATTGCCGTTGGGCGTGGTACGGGATTCCGGATCACGGGTCAGATTACCGATGATGGTCAGTTTATTCATTGCTCATTCCATCCTTATTCAGCGGGGGTCTCAACGGGAGCCGCAGCGGGCGCTTCCTCGGCGGGGGCAGCTTCCTGAACGGGAGCGGCCACGGGCGCGGGCGTGCGCACGGGACGGGGCTTCACGCTGTGCTTCTTCTCTTCCAGCTTGATGACCAGAGAGCGCAGAACGTTCTCGTTGATCCGCAGGTTGCGTTCAATCTCCTTGGGCAGTTCGGCGGGAGCCTGCATGGTGACCAGCACGTAGTAGCCTTCGGGCTTGTCATTGATGGGGTAGGCCAGACGGCGCTTGCCCCACGTTTCATCGACCTTTTCCACTTCGCCGCCGTTCTGGGCGATCAGAGCGGAAACCTTTTCGATCAGCTCCTTGCGGGCTTCTTCCTCCAGCGCAGTGTCGATGATGTAGGTCAGTTCGTACCTATTCATTCCTTTCACCTCCTCTTGGACTTATGGCGCCGCAATCACTGCGGCGCAAGGATGTGCCAAGAATGAATTATAAACGATGCCGCGCAAAAAAGCAAGATTTTTCCGAATTTTCTTTTTTCTTTGCCCTCCGCGGCGTTTTTCGCCTTTTTCCGTGAAGGCGGCGGAAATACGTTTTATCCGCGCCGCCCCGGCAAAGAAAGCCCTTGCGGCAGCCGGAGCCTTCTTTTCCCAAAAAACAACTTGACGGAAGCCGCCGGAAAGCATAAAATAAGAATAGTTAAAAAACGGGAAATGGTGAAGGGGGTTCCTCTTTCACGAACCCTTTATTAAGCCATAAAGGAGGACAGGCCGATGCTGTATCACGCGCCATCGGGTGGAATCCGAGATACGTTTCATCAGGGACTGAACCGCCGCGCCTATGAAATGCTTGGCTCTCATCCCTGCGAGGAGGGAGGCAGGCGCCGGTGGCATTTCTGCGTTTGGGCTCCCAATGCAAAGCACGTGTCGCTGGTCGGTTCGTTCAACCATTATGACCGAAGCGCTCATCCCATGGTCAAGCAGTACGACGGCACGTGGGAGCTTCGGCTGGACGAAGAAGAACTCTGGCGGGACGTACCGGAGGACGGCCATCCCACCTACAAGTACGCCGTGTGGGGCGCGGACGACGTCTGGCGCATGAAGGCCGATCCCTATGCGTTCTACAGCGAGCTGCGGCCCCATAACGCCAGCCGTCTGTACGATCTGGAGGGCTACGAATGGGGCGACGAAGCGTGGATGAAGACCCGCCATGACTTCAATCCCTATCAAAGCCCGGTCAATATTTACGAAGTTCACATGGGCTCCTGGCGCAGGCATCCGGACGGCAGCTTCTATTCCTATACGGAGCTGGCGGACGAGCTGATCCCCTATGTGCAGGAGATGGGCTACACCCACATCGAGCTTCTGCCGGTGATGGAACACCCGCTGGACATGAGCTGGGGCTATCAGGTGACGGGCTATTACGCCGTCACTGCCCGGTACGGCACGCCCAAAGAGTTCATGAATTTCATCGACCGCTGCCATCAGGCGGACATCGGCGTGATTCTGGACTGGGTGCCCTGCCACTTTCCCAAGGATGAAATCGGCCTGTACCGGTTCGACGGCACCAGTCTTTACAATCATCCCGACCGCCGCCGGGGCGAGATCGCCCAGTGGGGCACCAAGCTGTTTGATTTTGCCCGGGGCGAGGTATGCAGCTTCCTGCTTTCCAACGCCTGCTTCTGGATGGACTGGTATCACGCCGACGGCCTGCGGGTGGACGCCGTCAGCGGCATCATCTACTACGATTTCTGCAAAGAACCGGGGCAGTATCTGCCCAACTGCTACGGCGGGCGGGAAAATCTGGACGGCATCAACTTCCTGCGGCGGCTGAACGAGACGGTCTATCACGATTTCTGCGGCATTATGATGATTGCGGAGGAAAGCACCGCCTTCCCCATGGTGACAGCCCCTACCTATCTGGGCGGACTGGGCTTCGGCTTCAAGTGGAACATGGGCTGGATGAACGACATTCTGTCCTATATCAAGCTGGATCCCATCTACCGGAAATATCACCACGACAAGCTGACCTTCAGCCTGTTCTACGCCTTCAGCGAGAACTACATCCTGCCCTTTTCCCACGACGAGGTCGTCCACGGCAAGCACAGCATGCTGGACAAAAACCCCGGCGACCTGTGGCAGAAATTCGCCGGGCTCCGGGCACTGTACGGCTATACCATGGCCCACCCGGGCAAGAAGCTGCTGTTCATGGGCGGGGAGTTCGCCCACTTCATCGAGTGGAAGTATGACGATCAGCTGGACTGGTTCCTGCTGGTGTACGAGCGTCATGCGCCCCTGCAAAGCTGCGTCCGTCAGCTGAATCATCTGTACCGGGAGCTTCCCGCGCTGCATGAGGTGGACAACTCGTGGAACGGCTTCCAGTGGATCACCCCCAACGATACGGACAACAGTGTGGTGGCCTTCGTCCGCACGGATCGGGCCGGGCAGGCCGTGCTGTGCGTGAGCAACTTCACGCCGGTATTCCATCCCATCTACCGTATCGGGCTTCCGCTGGGCGGCACGCTGAATGAAATCTTCAACACCGACCGGAAGGAATACGGCGGCAGCAATCAGTACAACGCCTACGAACTTCACGCCGAAAAGGCGGAATTCAACGGCTTCCCCTATTCCGTGGAGATCTGCGTTCCGCCGCTTAGCACCGTCTACTTTCGTTACGACAAGATCCTTCCGCCGTCCAAACCCGGAAGGAATTTCCGGACGCTTCCCAGGATCACGGTTTCCCGACGGCGCTCCCCCTGAGCCTCCGCCGGTTTTCCCCATCGCTTTCGGGTTTTCGGTTTCCAATCCCCGGGAATAAACTTGAAGGAGTGGTACCTTCCATGAAAAACAAAAAGCAATGTGTTGCCATGCTGCTGGCAGGCGGTCAGGGCAGCCGCCTGGGTATTCTGACCTCCGACGTGGCCAAGCCGGCGATCCCTTACGGCGGTAAATACCGCATCATTGATTTTCCGCTGAGCAACTGCACCAACAGCGGCATCGATGTGGTGGGCGTGCTGACCCAATACCGTCCTCTTCTGCTCAACGCCTATATCGGCAGCGGCTCCCCCTGGGATCTGGACCTGGCCCACGGCGGCGTGTATGTGCTGCCCCCCTATGTGACCGGCAAGTCCGGCGAATGGTACTCCGGCACGGCCAACGCCATTTATCAGAACATCCAGTTCATCGAGCAGTTCAACACGGACTACGTGCTGATCCTGAGCGGCGACCATATCTATAAAATGGACTACAACAAAATGCTGCAGTTCCACATCCAGAACAAGGCCGACTGCACCATCGCCGTCCGCGAGGTCCCGTGGGACGAAGCCAGCCGCTTCGGCATCATGAATACCAACGAGGACAACAGCATTTCCGAATTTGAAGAAAAGCCCGCCCATCCCAAGAGCAACAAGGCCAGCATGGGCGTGTACATCTTCACGTGGGAAAAGCTGCGCCAGTATCTGGTGGCGGATGCGGAAGACCCCAACAGCTCCAACGACTTCGGCAAGAACATCATCCCCAAGATGCTGGACGACCAGCAGCGCATGTTCGCCTATGATTTCGAGGGCTACTGGAAAGACGTGGGCACCATCGAAAGCCTCTGGGAGGCCAACATGGATCTGCTGACCCTGCCCATGCCCATCGACCTGTACGACGCCAAGTGGCGCATCTACGGCCGCAACCCCGGTCTGGCTCCCCATTTCATCGCAGAGGGCGCCAGTGTCCGCAACAGCCTGATTACCGAGGGCTGCGAGGTATTCGGCAACGTGGATCACAGCGTGATCTTCTCCGGCGTGACCATCCGGGAGGGCGCCACGGTGAAGGACAGCGTGGTCATGCCCGGCGCGGTCATTGAGCGCGGCGCGCAGGTGCAGCGGGCCATCGTGTCCGAGGACGCGGTCATCGGCGCGGGCGCGACCGTGGGCGAGGCCACGGGCAATATCGCGGTGGTCGGCACAGGCGTGCATCTGGCCGCCGGCGGAGAAGTGAAGGCCGGAGAACAGTATGCCGGCCAGTGAACCCCCCTGCGTTCCAATGAATGATGAAGTGAGGAATCCGCTATGAAAGACGTAATGGGTATTATCTATACCGGTGAAAAGGACAGCTTCCTGCGCGAACTGACGCTGCAGCGCGCCATCGCCGCCGTTCCCGTGGCGGGCCGCTACCGCGTGATCGACTTCTTCGTCAGCGGCATGGTCAACAGCGGCGTGCGCAACGTGGGCGTGATCATGCAGAAGAACTACCACAGCCTGATGGACCATCTGGGCAGCGGCAAGGAATGGGATCTGCACGGCAAAAACGACGGCCTGTACATTCTGCCGCCCTTCCTGACCCGGGAAAACGTGGGCGTTTACAACGGCTCGCTGGACGCGCTCCACTCCAACATGAACTACCTGCGCCGCAGCCGTCAGGACTATGTGCTGTTCTGCAACAGCCTGATGGTCTTCAACCCCAACTTCAACGAGATGTTCCATGTGCTGGACGACAGCTGCGACGCGGTGCTGATGTACAGCAAGGATCCCTCCCTGCGCCGCCCCGAATACGGCACCTATCTGGACGTGGACGAAAACGGCATGGTGACGGATCTGGAGATGGATCCCACCCATCCCCGCTATGAAAACACCTGCATGGACACTCTGTTCATCTCCAAAAAGCTGCTGATCGATCTGATGGACCGGGCCTTCGCCCACGGCTATCACGGCCTGATGCGGGATGTGCTGCAGCGCATGATCCGCGACGCAGGTCTAAAAGTAAGGGGCTATGAATATCATGATCTGTGCTACCGCATGGACAGCGTGCAGAGCTACTTCCAGTTCAATCTGGACATGCTCAACACCGAATTGCGGCACAACTTCTTCCGGGAGGACCGGCCCATCTACACCAAGGTGCGGGATCAGATGCCCGCCCGGTACATGGACGAGGCGAGCGCCATCAACTCCATGGTGGCCGACGGCTGCATCATCAACGGCCGGGTGGAGCACAGCGTCATCTTCCGCGGCGTAAAGATCGCCAAGGGCGCTACGGTCAAAAACTGCGTTATCATGCAGGATGCGCGCATCGACGAGGGCGTTTATCTGGAAAACTGCATTCTGGATAAGCAGGCCCATATTCAGAAGGACGGCCGCCTGATCGGCCCCAAGAGCTACCCCATTGTGATCTCCAAAAACATGGTGATCTGATCCGGCGTTTCCGGCGCGTCCGTCCTTCAGGCGGGCGCGCAATTCCAACAACAAGGAGTGGATATTATGAAGATCCTGTTCACCTCCAGCGAATGCGTTCCCTTTATCAAGACCGGCGGTCTGGCGGACGTGGTGGGCGCGCTGGCCCCTGTGCTGGCCAAAAAAGGCCACGATGTGCGCGTGGTTCTTCCCCTGTATACCGCCATTGACTCCAAATGGCAGCAGCAGATGGAATTCCAGCTTCATTTCGACGTGCAGCTGGGCTGGCGGCGGCAGTACTGCGGCGTCAACATGCTCAAAAAGGACGGCGTGACCTATTATTTCCTGGATAACAAATTCTACTTCGGTCGTCCCTATGTGTACGGACTGGGCGGAGATGAATACGAGCGCTACAGCTTCTTCTGCCGGGCTGTGCTCAACGCCCTGCCCCTTCTGGACTTCAAGCCCGACGTCATCCATGCCCACGACTGGCAGAGCGGCATGGTGCCCGCCCTTCTGAAGATCCAGTACGCGCACCTGCCCTTCTATGCCAAGATCAAGACTGTGTTCACCATCCACAATCTGCAGTATCAGGGCATTTTCGGCATTAAGGAAGTGCAGGATGTGCTGGGCTTGGGTGACGGACTTTGGAGCAGCGACAAGCTGGAATGCTACGGCTGCGCCAACTTCATGAAGGCCGGTCTGGTCTACGCCGACGCGATTACCACCGTGAGCCCCAGCTATGCCGAAGAGATCACCACTGCCTACTACGGCGAGCGGCTGGATGGACTCATCCGTGCCCGGAAGGACAGCCTGTACGGCGTGCTGAACGGCATCGACGTCAACGAATACAATCCCGAAACCGATCCTCTGATCTACAAGACCTACTCCCTCAAGGACATGAGCGGCAAGGCGGTCAACAAGGCCGAGCTGCAGCGGGATCTGGGACTGGAAGTGAACCCGGATATTCCCCTGATTGCCATGGTGGGCCGTCTGACCAACCAGAAGGGGCTGGATCTGGTGGACTGCGTCATCGGAGACATCATGAACGAAAATGTACAGCTGGCCGTGCTGGGCATGGGCGACGCCCGGTATACCAACCTGTTCAGCTGGGCGGAGCAGCAGTATCGCGGCCGCATGGCGGCGCGTTTCGCCATGGATCACGGCCTGGCCCACAAGCTGTACGCAGGCGCGGACTTCTTCCTGATGCCCTCGCTGTTTGAGCCCTGCGGCCTGAGCCAGCTTATTTCCCTGCGCTATGGCACAGTGCCCATCGTGCGTGAGACCGGCGGTCTGCGGGATACGGTGCTGAGCTACAACGAGTACACCAAAGAGGGCAACGGCTTCACCTTCCTGAACTACAACGCTCACGATATGCTCAACGTCATCCGCCGGGCTCTATCCTGCTACCGGGAGCAGCCCGAGGTCATCAAGTTGCTGCAGGAGCGCGGCATGACCGGCGACTACAGCTGGGCTCACAGCGCCAACGAATACGTCAAAATCTACAAAAAGCTGCTGTAAGGGCTTCAGCACAAGCAGATACCGGCTGCAATCAGAGGGGCTTTGTCCCCTCTGAACCCTTTCCGATTGTATTTTGATTGTACGGAATCGGTTTTTTGGAAATTTGCCTGTTGACAGGCCGGGAAAAGCGTGGTATCATGCCACCATTCCATCAAGGCGGCAACGCCGTAAGTTAGGAGGAGTCAACGTGACGAACTCATGTGCCATGCGAATGAACATGATGTGCGCGTGCGTTGGCTCGTGCTATTTGTGTTGCGTCGCTTAAGGAAGAAAGTTGTTTAAGCCCGCCTCGCAATAGTGCGAGACGGGCTTTTTGTTTGGGAGCATGCAAAGGACGCAGAAGGATGGGTGAACCGAATGGAGACGCAGGAGCGAACCGTGCCGCAGATCGAGCTGCGAGGCCTCAGCAAGATCTATCAGATTCCCGGCGGCGAGGTGCAGGCGCTGAACAACATCAGCCTGACCATTGAACGGGGCGATATTTACGGTATCATCGGCATGAGCGGCGCGGGCAAAAGCACGCTGATCCGCTGCCTGAACCGGCTGGACACGCCGACCGACGGGCAGGTGCTGATCGACGGACAGAACATTCTGGCCATGAACAAAAAGGAGCTTCTGCAGACCCGCCGCCGGATGGCCATGATCTTTCAGCAGTTCAACCTGCTGATGCAGAAGAATGTGGCCCGGAACGTCCGTTATCCGCTGGAGATCGCGGGCGCGCCCAGAAATCAGGCCAACGAGCGGGTGATGGAGCTTTTGAAGATCGTCGGTCTGGAAGAGAAAGCCAACGCCTATCCTGCCCAGCTGTCCGGCGGCCAGAAGCAGCGGGTCGCCATCGCCCGGGCGCTGGCCAGCAATCCCGAAATGCTCCTGTGCGACGAGGCCACCAGCGCGCTGGACCCCATGACCACGCAGAGCATTCTGGAGCTGCTCAAGAAGATCAACGCTGAGTTGGGCATCACCGTGGTGCTGATCACTCACGAAATGGCGGTCATCCGTCAGATCTGCAACAAGGTCGCCATTCTGGACGGCGGCAGGCTGGCGGAGCAGGGCACGGTGGACGACGTGTTCATGCACACCAAATCCGCCGCGGGCAAGCGCCTGTTCGGCATTCTGCCGGAAAACGAGGATGAGATCCCCACCCAGCCGGCCCTGCGCATCGTCTTCGACGGCTCAGCGGCAGATCAGCCGGTCATCAGCCGTCTGGTCAAGGATCTGGGCTTTGACGTGAACATTCTGTCCGCGGACATGCATCAGCTCAACGGCAAGACCTACGGTCAGATGCTGGTAGCCCGGCCCGAAGATCCCGCCGAGCTGAAGCAGGTGCGGGAATATCTGGCCAAGGCGGGCCTGACGACGGAGGAGGTGAGCGGCCAATGAACTGGGCGCAGCTGGGTTCCCTTTTATGGACCGGAACCATGGATACTCTGTACATGACCTTTTGGAGCAGTCTGATCGCCTATCTGATCGGCCTGCCGCTGGGCGTGCTGCTGGTCGTTACCCGCCGGGACGGCATTATGCCCTCCCCCGGATTCAACTCCGTACTGGGGGTGCTGATCAACTTCCTGCGTTCCATTCCTTTCATTATTATGCTTGCCATGCTTTTCCCCGTGACCCGCGCCGTGATGGGCACCGCCATCGGCACCCGCTCCATCATTTTCCCGCTGGTCATCAGCGCGTTCCCCTACGTGGCCCGCATGGTGGAAAGCTCGCTGGAAGAGGTGGATCACGGCATTATTGAGGCCGCCCAGTCCATGGGTTCCACCAACTTCCAGATCATCTTCAAGGTGCTGCTGCCGGAATCCGTCCCCTCTCTGGTGAACGGCGCGGCCATCAGCGTGACGACGATCCTTGGCTACACCGCGCTGGCCAGCGCGGCGGGCGGCG
>CAKUCE010000081.1 GCA_934643535.1 uncultured Clostridia bacterium
CGTATCGCACCAACCATTGAAGAATTAGATCATCAAAACCCCTTCGGCGTCATAAGAAGCATTTGCGCCTACATGCTCTACCATCGTTTCGTAACGATTTCCGAGATTGTAGAAGCGAAGGCTGTCCTGAGCCGGGTCGATCAGCTGGCGGAGCTGGGCCTGAAGCAGCTTGTATTGAGCCGCGTCCAGATTGCACTCGAAGACGGAATTTTGGACTCGTTGGCCGTGGGCGACGCACTTTTTCGCCACCTGCCGCAGACGGCGCTTGCCTGCCGAATCGGTCGTGGATACATCGTAGGTAATGAGCACCAGCATCTGCTTTCCTCCTTACTTCCACAAAAAGGGCGGATAGCCGTCCAGATCGCCGCGCAGACAGCGGGCCAGCAGCAGCGACTGCACATAGGGAACCAGCCCCCATGCCATTTTTTCTTTCAAATAGGGGTGCGTGATCTCTTCTTTCTTTTTGTTTTGCCATGCGGAAAGGAAGAGCTTTCGACCGTCCTCGCCCAGAAAAACAGCGCCGCTTTCCTGACGCTCGAAGTGTTTGTCCTGCAGTACACGGTTGTTGACCAGCGTAATACACAGGCGGTCCGCCATGGGAGCGCGAAGCTCTTCCATCAGATCCAGCGCCAGCGAGGTACGGCCGGGCCGATCACGGTGCATGAAACCCACGTAGGAGTCCAAGCCTACGCTTTCCAGCGCCGAAGCGCAGTCGTTGGAAAGCAGCACATAAGCAAAGGAAAGCAGTGCGTTCATGTTGTCGGTGGGCGGACGGCGGTTCCTACCATCAAAGAGAAAATCCGCTTTTTGGTTGAGAACCATTTCGTCAAAAACGTGGAAGTACCGGACGGAGGCCTCCCCTTCCAAACCGCGCAGGGCGTCCAGGTCTGTTTCGGTTTCAATGGCGGGCAGCAGACCGGCCAGCGCCTGCGAGGCGCTTTCCAGTGCCGCGGAATCGACCCGCATCCGATGATCCCGAAGGGTTCGTTCCAGCACCCAGCGCTGGTTGTAGACCTTACCGAAAATGAAATTCCGGGCAATGCGGCAGTTCTTTTCCAGATCGTCCGACAGACGATACTGTTCCTTACGTAGAAGGACGTTTCCCTGATCCTGCCCGCAGACGCGAGCCAGAAAGCGCCCGCGCGGGGTCAGAAAAACCAGCTGGATCCCGTTGCGGGCGCAGGCCCCCATCAGGGCCGGACTGGCTCCCTTGTAGGAAAAGCTGATGATGCTTTCCAGTACCAGCAGGGGATACTGCGCCTTCTTTTCTTCGCCGATGTATACCGCCACGTTTTCTGTTTCCAGTGCGAGATAAGCTTCTTCCGAGGTGACGAACAGCGTATTCAGGAGTTTTCGCATGTTTCTTCCTCCCCCGCTCTGGCGTGAACATAATCGGCGACGGACGGAGCGCGGCTCAGTTTCGGCAGACAAATATCCCGCAGGGAACAGGCGTTGCATCCTTTGTGGAACTTTGCGCCGGGCGTGTAGCCGCGATCCATGTACCCCAGCAGCTCGTGAAGCAGATCCAGCGTTCGCTGCCTAAGCGGCTCGTCAAAAGCCACCCGGGTTCTGCGGCGGGTCTCGCCATAGAAAAGGCTTCCTTCCGGAATTTGGCAGCACAGCATCTCTTCCAGACAGAGCGCCTGTCCACAGAGCTGTACCTCGTCCGATTCCCGCGTCTGATCGGAACCCCTTTTGTACTCCACCGGATAGGGCAGCCACAATCCCTCCCGGCCCGCCAGAGACACCCCTGACGGGGAGCGATGAAGCTCCACCACATCGCAGACGCCGCCAAGCCGGAGAGCCGGGGAGGCGACCCGCAGTCCCCGCAGGATCAGCAGGTCGCCCCTTGCTTCGCTTTCCGGGCCGTGATGAGCGGTCTGATGAAAGACCTGTCCCTCCGCCGTGCGGGCATTCTCCGCCCACTGCCGCTCCAGAAAGATCAATCCCCATTGGCGGCGGCAGAAGGCGAAATGCTGCAGGGCGGAGAGGGTGGCTTCATTCGCTTCCCGGTTCGGGGAGATCACCCCATCTGCTCACAGGTCACGCCCTGCGGGAGTGCGCCCTCCTGCACTTCGATGGTGTAGTCGTCGATGCTGCGGGGCGCGGTAACGCCCTCCTTGCGGTGCACCTTCACCAGCTCGAACAGCTTCCACGCGGGGGCTTCGCCCAGCTCGCTGTCGTGCCGGAATACGATCAGCTTCCGAACGGCCATCTTGCCCCGGGCAGCGGAATGATCATTCTCAAACATATTCAGAATGGCTTTCCACAGAAGGGCCAGGTCTTCTTCCGTAAAGCCGGTGGTTTTGCGGGCCAGATTGGCGGACACAAAGCCCTCCGCCCGATACAGGCCGTAGGGAACGATGTGCTTACGGCCCATTTCCGTGCCCTTCTTGGCCGCGTCCTCCTCCGTGGTAATGGAAACGCGAGTAATGGTCACTTCCTGCGGCACGATGGGGTCCACGCTGCGGGCAAAGCCCAGCTGCACGGGACCGCGCACCTGTCCGCAGTTCAGCGCGCCCTTGACGAAGGTGGTCATCACCGCGCCGAAGGCGCGGATGTCATAATAACGGCCGCACATATACTTCAACAGCTTTTCGTCGATGTCCTTATCCTTTTTCTTCAAGTCCTTCAGTTCCGCGTCCTTGATATCCGGGTAGCCGCAGGCGGCCAATCCTTCCCGGTCGCTGCGGTTCAAGGGAATGTTTTCCTTGATGTAGATGCCGAAATGGGGGTCGTCCTCTTTCACCATTTCCACATAGTTGCGAATCTTGCGCTTCAGGCACACGTCCGTCACCAGCCCGCAGCCGGTTTCCGGGTCGGTACGGGGCATATTGCCCGCGTCGGGGTCCCCGTTGGGATTGCCGTTTTCCACGTCGAACAGAACCACAAAGTCATACCGATTGCGAATGATTTCAGACATTTTCCTGCTCCTCCTTCTTGGTGAAGAACTTCTGCTTCTGGTGATAGTAACCGATCTGGAAGATTCCCTGATCCTGTAGGCTGAGCCGGGTGGGATAGGATTCGTCCATCGTGTTGAACAGGCCGGTAATCAGCTTGTCGTAATAGACCTTGACGCCCCCATCCAGCTTGTTCAGATGGTTCTGGGCAAGCCGGATCAGCGCCGGGAACACCACGGCGGGCGTGGCGCAGGCCGAGTTGAAAAAGCGATCCTTGATCGTTGCATTGATACCGGGATTGGCCCTTTGCTGCAGCGCTTCCAGCGCCGCGAACAGCCGCCCCAGCCGGTAAGGCAGATAGGTGGTATTTTCGTTCAGTTCCACTTGCAAGACCTCCTCATAGGGATGAGCGTTTTCGGCTTTCATTTCTACCACGTTTCGGGTCAGATAGGCTTTCAGAATCGCCGCTTTTCCCCGGCTGACCTCGTGCTCGGCCCTCAGCCGAATTTCCGTCTGCGCAAACAATTCTACCGGGTACAGTGCGTTCATCAGAACGGCCCGCATCAGCGCGCCGATCAGCGGCTCCGGCGGCTTCTTATCCCGGCTGTTGGGATTGGCCGTTTCCCGCAGCAGAGACCAGATGGACAGATTAGCCCGGTTATCGAAAGCCGGGCGGACGATCTCCAGCCGCTTCTGGTGCCTGTCCAGATTTGCGGCAAAGCGACCAAAGGTATCCTGCAGGAAAAAGCGCACGGCCAGCCGGGCGGCGTTAGGCGCGATTCCCAGAATATAAAAGCGATTGTCGGGGTTCAGCGGCAGTTTGTTCCACAGAACGACTCTTCCGCCGCTCAAAGTCTCCATAGCGTCCTTCAAATCCTCTTGCTCCATGTTGTCGCTGAACATCATTCCGGCCATGGCGCTGCTGTATTCCTCTTCGGCTCCCTCCGCCCAGTAGATCAGCGTAGTGTCGCCCAGCCGGGAATGATAGGCAGGCTCCCGCAGCAGGTAGTTCAGCGCCTCCGTGTAGGCGAAGGCCGCGTAGGTGCTGACCGGGGCGTTGCGGCCCTGTCCCTGCTTGTCCCGGTCTTCCTTGCCAAAGGATTCCAGCGAAGGCGCATTGAAACCGACCAGCGTCGCACCTGAGGGCTGCGCGCCTACGATACCCTTGATGCTGGGATGCAGAATGGCGACGGGCGCTTTCTGTCCTGTGACCAGGCAGCGGCCCATTTCCACCTTTTCATCGTCGGCATAGGCCTCGTCCCATGCCTGAGCGAGCTCCGGCACATCCTGCGCGTAAACGCCGTCCATGCAGAAAACCAGATTGCCGCCCTTGAGGATTTCTTCCCATTCCGGGGCCAGCACGGCGTTTTCTTCGGCGGTTTGCGGATTCCAGCCCGCGAAGAAACGCAGAATGGCCTTTGCCATGGGGTGATCGACCTCTGCCAGAAGTTCCCGGTGCTTTTCGGCGCAAGCCTTAAAGCACTCCAGTGAACGTTCCGGCTTGCCCTTATTATCGCGGCCGAGAATGTAACTGGAATTATCACACAAGAAATTTGGGATAATGCCAACTGCCCGTTTAACAGGTACCGGCAGTTTGACCAGCTGCGGTCTCTTTTTTCCCTTTTCATCCGCTGATTCCAACGGCCACAGTCGAGCAAGCTGTCCTTCCGGGGTCAGTTCCAGTCCCCAGCTGACCTTGACCTTTGACCAGCCTGATTTTTCCAGTTTTCCGGCGGCAGCCAGTGATTCATAGCAGCGTACCAGTGCTTGCAGGATCATCTGACCACCTCGCAATCCCGCAGGTCGATCATGCCGTTGACCATCCGCGCCCGGAAGAACATGGGCTGAATGTTTTTCGGATCGGTGTAATCCATGTCGTACACCATGTAGCCCAAGTCCCGCGTCTCCTGAATGGCGGGGATCTCATCTCCCTCCCACAGGCCGAAGTGGGCGGTGCATTCCCTGCACCCCAGATAGGGCTGACTGTAGCATTGACCCTTGCGCAGTCTGCGCTTAACGATGTCCTGGAACTTGCCCGGGTTATCCGACGGATTCGCCTGATCGGTCATGGTGAAATGAGCCTCCACCACGTAGCGAACGTCTCGCAGCATCATGGTGGCGCGCTGCATGATGTCGGCCGAACGGTCGATGCAGGACGCGCCCTTTCCGTTGGCTTCGGACAGAATGGCGCTGCCGAGGACCTTGGACTTCACCTCGTTGCGGCGCAGATTGGTAAACTGAATGGGCTTCAGCACCCAGATACGGTCAATGTGCCATTTCAGGCCAGGGTGATAGTACACGCTTTCCAACATCCCTCTGGCGGCGCTGGGCGTTGGAATATCATAGGTTACGCGTTCGGCTTTCATTTCCGGCCTTGTGAAGCAGGCTGTTTCTCCCCAGATTTCCATTTTTACGGACATGTTCCTCACCTCCTTCTATTTTGTATACAATCTTGAAAGAGAGAAGGCTGGTTGGCCACCCAGCCTTGCTCCCTTTTCTCCCTAAGGTAAATGACTATTCGAGTCAACTTCTTAGAATGATTTTGTAAAAAATATTTTTAGAAGCTCTAAAATGGTTTATGAGCTTTTTTCAAAAAAGATTGACAGTCCCTTAAAAAGCCGCTAAACTCATGCAGTCGGAGCAATCCGTGGGTTGAAACTTAGATTGATTTTGTAGCGCAAGGCGGGGATGTGCAATGCACATCCCCCTTGTGCATTTCAGGCGAAAAAGCCTTCTCCCCCTTCCGAGCTGATCTCCAGCCCGCATTCGTCGCTGTACAGCTTTTCGTTCAGCAGAACGGCATAGCCGTCATCGGCGTGCAGCTCCACCGCGCCGCCCTCCGCCAGCCTGGAACACTCCTTATCATAAAGGTTCACCGCGCATTGGCTGAGGCGGCGCAGCAGCGCCCTGCTGAACTGGCCGTCCCGCAGGGCCTGTATATCCGCCGCTTCTGCTTTGGCGGGAATGTAGACCGTGGTAGTGTTTTCATTGATTAGATGGAAGTTTTTCTCCGTATCGCGGAAGGTAAAGCTGTTTTCGGATTGCAGAATGTTCTTTTCATCCAGTGCCGCATCTCCTTTGGCCCAAAGAAGCGTCTGAAAATAGGCCCGAATGGCCGGGCGGGTGTTCACGTCCTCATAATCGGCCAGAACGCTTTCCGCTGCGGTAACGTTCAGCGTCAACATTTGGTGAACCTTTTCATCAGTGCGGAAAATACGGACGATGCTTTCCGCCGCCGATCTTTTTCCTTCCCGATTGCAGCGGCCTGCCGCCTGCAGGATGCTGTCCAACCCGGCCACTTCCCGCCAGACTGCGGGAAAGTCCACATCCACGCCCGCCTCCACCAGACTGGTGGAAACGACCCGGCAGGGCTTGCGCTCCTTCAGCCGTTCCCGTACCGCACCCAGCACCCGTTTCCGATCCTGCGGGGTCATCAGGGTAGACAAATGAAAACGTCCTTCCCGCGGCAGAAGCTGAAAAACCTCCCGGGCGCGCTTTCGGGTATTGACGATGCATAGCACCTGCTCCGTCTCCGTCAGCCGGGCCGCCAGCTCTTCGTTGGAAAGCCGGCCCTCCCGCCGGAAGGAGACCCGGCGGAAAAAATCGAACAGTTCGTCCGGATCGGGAGCAATTTCCCGGGCGGACAGTTCAGGAGCCAGTTTGCCGAACAGCCGACCCAGCTCCGGCTGCGTCGCGGTGCAGAGCACCGCCGTCGCGCCGTAATGACGAACCAGTTCCCCAATGACGGAAACGCAGGGCTTCAGAAACGGCACAGGCAGCATTTGCGCCTCATCGAAAATGACTACGCTGTTCGCCAGATTGTGCAGCTTGCGGCACCGGGAGGTTTTGGCGGCGTACAGGGACTCGAAAAACTGCACCGTCGTGGTGACGATCACCGGCGCATCCCAGTTTTCACAGGCCAGACGGCGGCGGCGAGCTTCCGGCGTTTCGGAGTCGCCCTTTTCGTCCGCCAGTTCCGTCTGGCTGTGATGCTCCAGAATGTTTTCAGGCCCCAGGATCTCCGCAAAGACCTTGGCGTTCTGTTCAATAATGCTGGTATAGGGAATGACATAAATGATCCGCTTCATTCCGTGACGAACGGCATGAGTTAAGGCAAACGCCAGCGAAGACACGGTTTTTCCGCCGCCCGTGGGAACCGTCAGGGTAAACAGGCCCTTTTCCTCTTTCCCGCCCTGCAGGCAGCACCGCAGAATATCGCTTCGTTTGGCGCACAGCTCGTTCTTGGGTTCTTTCAGCCACGGAGCCACATGGGCCTGTATTTTTTGCAATAACGCTTCCAGCGAGGCATAGCCGCCCCGGGGCTGCTGCCCCTGCAAGGCGGCTTCCGTATCCAGAAAATCCGCGTCTACCAGGCAGGAAAACAGCATCCGGGTATACAGCGCCTGCACCCGTCCCTCCTGGCATTGGACTGCCCACTGCGGCATGGAAATTTGGTCGGGGAGAACGATCTCCTGTTTCCATGCCGATGGATCGTCTCCGCCGGACAGGGTTTTATTCAGCCGGGCGAAAAGCGTGCCATCGTCCGCGGCTGATTTTCCGCCCCTATCCGGCAGACCGCCGTGATGGCCTGCCACAGCAAAGGCCGCCATGGGGTCTCCACGGCGGCGCGCCTCCTGTGCGCCTGCGCTGGAATGATCGACTTTCGCCGTATGCTCCGGGTCGCGCTGGCGCTTTTGCCCTTTGGGGCTGTATTTTCCGATGTCATGAAGCAGTCCGGCCTGACGGCCATGCTCTGCCGCGCCGAAAGCGGCGGCAAATTGAGCTGTTCTTTCTCCTACGTTTTCAATGTGTTCCTTCAACGGTTGAAACGTTCCGTCTTCCCGGCGGTGGGTGACATATTCCATCGAAAAGCCCCCTTTTGAAGAGTGGATGAAATTGAACGAAATCCAGAAGAAAACTGACGGTATTGTTTTATGACTTGTATTTATTATACAAAGTTTTGCGACGAAAATCAATCTTTCTTGCATCGAAAGCTCCGAATTGTCGAACATTGTTCAAAAAAGTGCTTGCTTTCCCCTTTTTCTCATGCTATCATCAGGCGGTAGAATCGTTTTTTCAGGAGGTTTGCACATGCCGCGGAAACAGCAGATCGAGGGCGGTACCAAGAACAAAATTCTGGAAGTGGGCCGCCGGATGTTCTTTGAAAACGGCTTTGACGGCACCGGCGTCCGCGCCGTGATGCGGGAGGTCGGGCTGGACGTAGGCGCGTTCTATTACTATTTCAAAACCAAGGACGAGCTTTTCGACGAAGTGATGGCAGATTTTTTTGCCCCCTATCGCAGGGATTTTGAGCATATTACCGAAGAGGCCCATCGGGCTCCATACCAGTCCCTGCTGCGTTTTTTTCACTACATTTACGCTAAGGTGCAGGAATTCCGCGAACGCTACGAAGGTCGAATGCACTGCACCGTCCGCTGGGCCATTCGTGAGCAGACGCTGACCGTTATCGAGCCTTATCTGGAAGAGATTCTGAACGTCATGATCCGGCACGGGGCCCGCCCCTGCATGGGAAGCCGCACCATGGCCGTTTTTCTGGCTCACGGCGTGGGCAGCTGCCTTCTGCACGAGGACACGCAATGGGTGGCCTCCACAGCGGGCGAACTGCGGCAGACGGTCAATTACCTGCTGGGCATAACCGAAGAAATCTCCCAGAAAATGCGGGAAGAGACCCTCTCCCTGCTTCCCGGCGGAGAGGAAGAACTGGAAAAAATGCTGATCGTCTTTCCGTGGGAAGCCGGAGAGGCGAACCATCACGAATAAATGGGAGTTTCGTCCATGAAAATCCTGTTGGCCTCCGCGCCCGTTATCAACCGGGAGCAGGAATTCAATTTGCAGACCATTCTTGAATATATGAAAACCTACCGCGGCAGGGCCGAGCTGATCGTCTTTGGCGAAGCGGTCCTGCAGGGCTTCGATTGCCTTTGCTGGAATTATGAAGAGGATCAGGCCGTCGCCGCCGCGCTGACAGACGCTCCGATCGTGAAATTACGCGCTGCGGCGAAGACGTATCATATGGCGGTCTCGTTCGGGATGATCGAACGCCGGGACGGCAGCCTTTACAGCGCCCAGCTTTTCATTGGGGCGGACGGCGAGATCGTGAACGTTTTCCGCCGGGTAAGTCCCGGCTGGAAAGCCTTCTCCCAGACAGATGAGCATTACCGCGAGGGCGCGCGCTTCGAAAAATTTTCCTACCATGGGAAGACCTTTGCCGTGGGCCTGTGCGGTGACCTCTGGACGGAGGGGCGGCCGGAAGAAATGAAGGCGTTGAACGCCGACGTGGTTTTATGGCCTGTCTGGTGCGATTACACCCCCGCGGAATGGAACGGGGCCGTCAAACAGGAATACGCCCGGCAAGCCGCTCGATGCGGCAAAAACGTGCTTTTGGTCAATCCCTTCTGCGCCGGTTCCCAAAGCCCGGAGAGCGCTGCCGGGGCCTGCGTCCATTTTCGGGACGGAGTCATCGTTCAGGAGCATCCCTCCGGAAAGCCGGGAGTCCTGCCCGTCTTCCTCTGACCCTCTTTTCTCCATACCATGATCTCGAAATGCTCGCAAAGGCTGCAGCCTGTAGGAAACGTTTTTCAAAAATCGCTTGACTCTTCCATTATGGGAGGGCTTATGCTGAATCCGAGCTCAACAAGAAAGGCACGGAGGTACCGCCATGCTGAAAATCGGAGATTTCTCCAAGCTATCCAGAGTCAGCGTCCGCATGCTGCGCCACTATGATGAAATCGGCCTGCTGGCCCCCGAAAAAGTAGACGGTTTTACCGGCTACCGCTATTACGGCGAGGAACAGCTGCCCACGGTCTACCGGATCAACGCCCTGAAGGAAATGGGCTTCAGTCTGGCGGACATCCGGGAGATTCTGCTGATCTACAACGACCGGGAACGGCTGGACGGCTATTTGTCCGCCCGCGAAGACGAGCTTCGCGCCCTGGCCGGCGTCACGGCCCATCGGATGCGGCTTCTGGAAACAGCCCGAAAGCGGCTGAGAAAGGAAGAAAACATGACCTACAACGTCAACGTCAAAACCATTTCCCAGCGTTACGCCGCCTGTGTGCGGATGATCCTGCCCCGCTACGAGGACGAGGGGCTTGCATGGCAGACCCTTCTGAACGAAACGGAAGCTCAGCACCCGATTGCCGACAATCCCTGCCTGTGCTGCGCCGTATTTCTGGACGGCGAATACAAGGAAAGCAATGTGGAGATCGAGGTGCAGAAAACCGTCAAAGGCAGCTATACCGACACTGAGCACGTTCGTTTCCGCACGCTTCCAGCCGTCACCGTGGCCAGCTGCATTCTCCGGGGCAGCTACGACCAGATGAACGACGTGTATGCCGCCATGACCTCCTGGATAACCTCCAACGGCTACGAGTACGCAGGGGCTATGTTCAATATTTATCACGTCAGCCCTCATGAAACCGGCAACCCGGAGGAATTTGTCACCGAGGTATGCTATCCGGTGAGGAAGAAATAAAGCCAAACGAAATTTTCTGCCTTTAGTCCGCCTTTGAAAACTTCAGCACAACAGTGGTGTAAAAAAGGGCTTGGATATCGTACTATCCAAGTCCTTTTTTGCTTTATTCATGAGTTATAAATTCATGAGGCTTTTTAGAACAGATTGCCGTTCTGACGAAGTTTCTTGCGCAGGTCCTGCACATCGACGTCTCTTACTTCGCAATTCTGCTCTATTGCCATGGCAGCCGCTTCGCCTGCTGCTTCACCGATAGCGATACAGGGTCCCATCACTCGTACAGACGCATAGGTTTCCGTATCAACGCTGATCGTCCGCCCGCTGAGCAGGAGTCCGTTCATGGTACGGGGCACCAGACAGCCATAGGGAATTCCAAAAGGCTTGCTGACAGGCGTCAGGTCAATATGATCTTTTACACCGCTGTGAATATCAATATTGTAGGCGGACTGTGCAATCGCGTTTTCCCGCACATAGTCTGAATACATTTCCTGACGGGTCAGACGGTAAACGCCCTCAAAATGACGGGTTTCCCGAACCCCCAGACTGGGGGCGATTTCAGAGAGCCGCGCATTCTCAAAGCCGGGAACATATTTATGCAGGAATCTCATCAGGCAGTGAATCTGCCGGTAGCCAGTTTCCAGACCGGCGGAAAGCTGATACGGATCGGATGCGTCAATATTGGT
>CAKUCE010000082.1 GCA_934643535.1 uncultured Clostridia bacterium
ACTCTTTTCCTCTTTCAAAAAGGGCAAGGCTTTTTCCCTCCGCTGCCTATCGCCGCCCTCGCCCCCGCAGTTGGCGTAGGGCATGCTTAAGCCTTGCGGGTTGGGGGGCTTCTGTGCGAGGGGAATATTTCTGCGGCGCAAAAGAGTGAAGGAGATTGGCGGGCAGACTACGATAGTTTTTCCCCTCCGTTGCCTATCGTCGCTGTTGCCCCCGCAGTTGGCGTAGGGCATACGCAAGCCTTGACGGTTGGGGTGCTTCCGTGTGAGGGGAATATTTCTGCGGCGCAAAAGAGTGAAGGGGATTGGTACGCGCGGATGGCGGGGAAACTGGGATATTTTGACACAACGAAGGCCAGCTTGTGGGTAAGACAGGCTGGCCTTTTTTGCGAGCCATGAGGCCCGTTGCCGAATGGCGGCCTGTACCGGCCAACTGGCAGGAAATCGCACAAGACCCGCGAGCCGCGAGGCCCTCCGCCGAGCGGCGGTAAATCCGCAGCCAACTTACTTTCCCTCGAGCAGCCCCGCGCCCTATGGGCGCGGTGTGGGGTGCAGGGCTTTAGCCCTGCTGACGGAAGACCCATTTGCGCTGGAGATAGTAGCTGAGGAAGAAGAGAAGGAGATCGACGGGGATCTTGGAGATGTTGTCGCTCCAGCCGAGCCAGAGGTGCATGGTGCTGGTCAGACCGGCGGAGAGCAGCATGTTGAGAATGAAAACGCACAGGTAGCGAATAAAGCTGCGGCTGCCGGAGCCGTGGTAGTGGAAAACCATCTTCTGGTTGAGCAGATAGTTCACCACGCCGGAACAGACGCGGGCGATCACCGTAGCCAGCCCGATGCGGCTGAGGACCGAAATGAACAGAAAGCGGAACTGATGCTCCAAACCGGGGCAGAACTGCTTGAACAGATTGTTCAGCAGCAGGTAGAGCAGATAGTCCACCAAAAAGCTGATGACCGACGAGCTGATGAAGCGGAAGAAGCCGCCCAGAATCACGCCGTAGATGCGGGCGCTGTCCCGGAAGGCGCGGAAGTGAGAGCCTTCGTTGTTGTTCTCGTAGACCGTTTCGATGGGAAGGGCGCGCATGGGAATGCGCTTCTGGGCGCACTCGATGAGTACGTTCATTTCGTATTCGTAGCGCTCGCCCTTTACGTCGATCATCAGGGGCAGCAGAGAACGCTCAAAGCCGCGCAGACCGGTCTGCGTATCGCTGACCCAGACGCCGTAGAGCAGCTTGAATACCGCAGAGGTGATCCGGTTGCCGTTTCGGCTCTTGAAGGGCACGTTCTCCTGGGAAAAATCCCGGCTGCCCAGCAGAAGGCCCTCATGGTTCTCGCTCAGGCTTTCGATCATCCGCAGGACGTCGCGGACGGTGTGCTGACCGTCGCTGTCCGCCGTGATGACGAAGCGCTGCTCCGGGCAATGATCCAGCAGATAGCGCATGCCCTCCCGCATGGCGTGGCCCTTGCCGCCGTTGGGCGTGTAGGAAATGACGTGCGTGACTTCATCCTGCGGAATGGAACGGAACAGGGACTGGAACTTCTCGCCGCTGCCGTCGTCCACCACCACGATTTTGCCTACCCCAGCCGCTTTCAGCGCCTCCACATAGGGGGGCAGACGGTCGTCCGGCTGATAGGCGGGGATCAGCAGCGCGCTTTGCCGCATCAGGGATGCGTCCATG
Organism: uncultured Clostridia bacterium; assembly: GCA_934643535.1. Taxonomy (GTDB): domain Bacteria; phylum Bacillota; class Clostridia; order Christensenellales; family Aristaeellaceae; genus Limiplasma. The sequence goes on from CAKUCE010000082.1 coordinate 1,677, forward strand.
GAATCATCCTTTCGTATTGCAGGTTCGCCCGGTCAGGGCGTAATCAGCGTGTCCAGATAGTCCTCCCAAAGGGGTGTGAAATCCTCCCTGGAATATTCGGTGAGAAGGGATAGAAAATCCTGCCGGGAGGCAATGCCAAAGGCAAAGCGTTCCCGGTAAAAGCGGAGAAAATCGTTCATCCGGCCGTTCAGCAGTTCGTCCGCCGCCCAGAGCAGCGCTGTGCCCCGGTCATAAACCAGACTTTTGTATTCGCCCAGACTGGAAAACCAGTCGAGCGGCGCGCCTGCCGTGGCGTTCAGCGTGACGCGCAGGGAGGGGGCGATTTCCTGCTCGTACCATTCGATCCGTGCGGCGGCTCCGTGGGCGCTTTCCCAGTAGGAAAGCGCGCTGAACTGGCTTAAAGCCTCGTCCTGCCAGGCGTTGTTCACGCCGTCGCTGCCCACGACCGCGTACCACCATTGGTGCGCCGTCTCGTGAGCCACGGCCTTTTCCAGCGCGTCCCCGGTCAGGGAAGCGGAAAGCAGACAAAGCCCCGGATACTCCGCCCCGTCGAAGGGCAGGGTCAGCCCGGCCAGCGTCAGACTGGGGTAGGGATAATCGCCGTAAAGCTCGCTGTAACAGCGCAGCGCCGCCTGCGCAAAGGCAAGCGCCTGACGGGCCCAGCCGCCGTCGGAGGCGTATACGCTGATCAGCACATTCCCTTCCATGACCTGCGCCCTCTGAAACCGTTGGGATAAGACCAGCGCAAAATCCCGGACGGCGGGGGCGGAAAAGGTCATGACCTGCTCTTCTCCTTCTTGACGGGTCTCGGCGGGGAACGCCGTCGCCGCACACTGATACCCGGCCGGCAGGGTCAGCTCCAACGAGAAATTGGCGCATTCGCTGACGAAGGGATCTCCGATGGGGGAATACTCATCGGTGCGGTAAGCGCCGTCCTCGTACAGGGCAGGCAGGGGAAAGGCGTTGCCAACGGCGTACACGCCGTCCATCACGCCATAGCGGGAAGCTGCTTTGGGCAGCATCAGCGTGTAACGAAGGGTAACGGTCAGCGTTTCACCCGGCTCCCAGCCTTGTGAAAGGGGCAGGGACAGCACGGTTTTTGCCGTGTCCGTATAGCGGTAGAAGACCTTCTCCGACGTGCCGTCTTCCTGCAGGACGAGGGCTTCTTCCATCACCAGCGCGCCGGTGGAAAAGCCCTCCGGGTAAGCCGCGTCGTATAATTCCGTCAGGGTCAGCGGAGAGGTCTCCATGCTCTGGTAAGCGTTGGGCCAGGTGCGCAGCACCAGCGTATCCCGGCTTTCGCTGACGCGGGACGTCAGCTTCATGCGCTGCGTGACCCGCAGAGAACGGCTCTCCGGCAGAAATTCCGCCTGCAGGGCGATCTCGTCCAGCCCGTCCGCCGCCTGCAGAAGCGCCGCGGACGGTGCGGGGGCGGACAGGGAGGCGGAGCGCGGGCGCAGCAGCAAGGTCAGCGCCATCCCCGCAGCCAGTACGCAGGGGATCAGCCAGAGCCAGCGCCTGAAGGGCCGCTTCACAGCAACGACCCCACGTTGGAGAGTAATTGTACCATGTAGTTCAGCACGCTGCCCATCAGGCCGCCGCCCATCAGCAGGAGAAGCAGCAGAGTCAGCAAGAGGGAAATCAGAATGCAGGCCGTTTTGGGCAGAAAGAGCTGCTGTTCGGAACGACCGGTGACGTAATGCAGCAGGGCTCCCAGCTGCAGATAGCTGAATGCCATGCCGCACAGAACGCAGACAAACGTAAGCCAGGGAGAGAGCAGGCTCAGCAGCATGCCGGTCAGCGCGGCCACGGCCGAGGGAATGCTGGGAATGCCGACCAGTCCAAAGACCACCGGCCATGAGAAGGGCACCTTGCAGACACCCAGCAGGTAGACGCAGCAGACCAGCAGCGGCACCAGCATGGAGAGCAGCTGGCAGAGCACCGTCACACCGCCTACGGAGGGAGCGATGCGTCCGGCCACGTAATTGATGCCCTGATTCATGGAACTGGCGCTTCCGGCCAGACTGACCCCTGTCAGGGACGAAACCACGGAGAAAAATACGCTGACCAGTCCCCGGGCCACGGTCATCCCGGCGAAGAAGCTGAGCAACAGCGTAACGCCGCAGAGGATGGGGCCGGTGATGGTGTCATTCCGTTCCAGCAGGCTGTGAAACGCCTCGCCGGGATTTTTGAAACTGAGGGAGAACACGTGGGGCAGCTCGCTCATGGCGCTGGAAAAAGGGTTCTGCCGGGTCTCCCCATACTGATAGGGCTGCTGATAACCGGTGGGATAGGTCTGCTGGCCGTAGGGCGGGTAGCCCGGCTGACCCCCGGGCTGCTGACCGGCCTGATAGCCGCCGTAGCCGTTGGGATAGCCGTTGAACGGGGCTTGCTGAGAATAGACCGGTTGCTGGCCATAGGCCGCGTTGGGGTCGTTGGGAAAGCCCTGAGGCGCGCCGACTGGCTGCGAAAGGGGCTCGCTGCATACGGGACAGAAGGTTGCGCCGGGCGCTACCGGCGAACCGCATTTGGGACAGTTCATGCAAACCTCCAGAAATGAAAGATGAGGGGATCAGGGGAATGGGCAAAGCATAGCACGGAGCGGACCCGCCGTCAATCCTGCTTTTCCAGCACGGCCTGTGCCACGGGAACCAGCGCGGGATCCAGCAGATAAAGACGAAGCGTTTCGGTTTCGACGATCTGCTCCGGGGGCAGTTTGGCCAGGTAGTCGCTCAGGGTGGAGCGGATCAGATAACGTTCATCCCAGAAGGAAGGGCTGGTAGCGATCATCCCCACGCGGAGACGTTCCAGTTCGCCAGGAATTTCCGCCTCCGTCATGTTCAGGATGGGGACGATGGGATTGCTCTGCAACAGGTATCCTTTGCCTTTCAGGGGATACTGATACCCGGATTGGGTGATGAGAATGGTTTCATCCTCCGGCAGCGCGTCGGCCACCGTCATCAGCAGGCTGTAACGCTCCCGGAAGCCGTTGTCCAGCAGGATGCTTTCGCTTGCCATGACGTTCCGGCTGCTGCGGTAGAAACTGGCGGCATAGCCCGTCTGTCTGGTTCCCTGCACCATGCCGAGAACACACAGCAGGGCGCAGAACCATGCGGGAAGGCGGCGGAAAACGTCGGCCAGCCCGGCAGGAACGCGCCATTGACGGCGGCGGAGCCAGTGCTTACCTTGTTCGCACAGCCTGGGCCATATGTCCGAAAGAGCGGCCAGCGAGGCGCAGATCATGACGCAGGCCAGCAGGAACCACTGCAGCGTATACCGGGGCAGCTTCAGGAACGAGCCGGAAAAGCTGTACAGGGGCGTATCCAGAAAGCCAAGCATGGATGCGGCGGTCAGCAGGGTACACAGCGAGCAGAACAGAAGCGGCGACAAGGTGCGGAAGGAGTCGTCCTCCCGGAACGAAAGGACAACGGCGGCGGGGCCGTCCGATCCCGCGTTCATCAGCAGGGTCCGGGACTGGCGGCGAAGGGCGACGCGCCGCCAGATCACGAAGATCAGCCCAGCCAGAAGCCCCACCAGTGCCAGCCGGAATCCCCAGATCCCCACGGGGCTGGCGTAGCCGAGCAGAATATCGTTCCGGGCCGTCCAGAAATCCAGATGGGTGGTGGTCTCCTCCAGCTTGTATTCGATCTTCATGTACAGGTCGTACCACGGCGCGTCCGTGAAGCTGGTCATCAGCCGCCACGGAGACATTTCTCCCCACTGGCGGAAGCACCACAGGTTGCCCAGATAGGCGGTAACGGTGCCCGCCGCTCCGGCCAGTGCGATCCCGACGGCGGAAAGAAGCGTCCGCCCTGCGTCGCCACGGCGCAGCATCAAAGATTCCATCCAGCGCCATACAACCCACGCTACCACCACAAAGGGCAGCACTACGAAGCACACCACGTGGGTACTCATCACCGTAAAGCACAGGGCAAAGGCGAACAACAGCTTGCCAAGGTAGGCTTTTGCGCTGCGGCTGCGGGGCGGAAGCCCTGCAAAGGCCAGCACGCTGAGCAAAATGGCCAGAATGCGCCACGTATCCCGGGGAGCGGACGCAACGGAAGAATAGAGGTTCGGCACCAGATTGAACAGAAGAACGCCCAGCAGCACCCAGCCTTTCTTTTCCCGGCAGAAGGTCAGAAGAAGCGCGCCATAGGCAGCGGCCATATAGAACAGCAGCAGGCCGATGGCGGTAAAGGCAGGCTTGTCATAGGGATAACCGAAGGTATCGCCGCCGGCGTGGAACAGGCCATAGCTCATGTACAGCTCCATCGAGGGAAAATGGCTGTGACCGCGAAAATGGCCTTCGGTCTCGTTTTTTTCCAGCAGTTCGCTAACGTTTCGGTCGGTGCAGTAGCGCTGCGCCAGCGCCAGATATTCTCCCGCGTCGCTGGATTCCGCACAGTTCATGCTGGACAGAAAGCGGATGCACACCGGGGTCAGCAAAATGACCATACACACGGCAAAGCACAGGGCGATCAGCGCAGGTTTGTCAAAATGGCAAAGACGGCGGACAAATGCCAGCCCTCGCCGGAAAAGCGCCGGGATCCGGCGAATGCGGCGCAGCAGCATCACCGCCAGCAAAACGCCGGCAGCCAGCGGCGGTACGCCGATATAGACCAGCTTGGGAGCAGTGGGCCAGAGAAAGGCCAGCGCCAGCATCCACAGGTATTCCAGCAGGGGCGTAGCCGCAGCGCCGGTCAGAAAGCAGGCCAGACGGCTCCCTTTGGAAAACCAGCGGCGGGCCGCAAACAGCGTCCCCAGCGCGACAGCCTGCAGAAAGGCGGAAAGCAGGAACAGATTCCGCCAGCCATTGCCCAGATCCAGCCACGTCATTTGCCTTTCCTCCCCACTTTGGCCAGCCGATCCATTTCCCGCATGAAGTAGCCGTTGATGTCCACTTTTTCCTCCAGCAGCTTGCGTCGCTTGGCCTGACCCATTTCCACCAGGTGGGGCGTTTCCAGCAGCTCAACGGCCTTGTCCGCCGCCTGACGGAAGCGCTCGTCCGGATCGTGGAAACAGTACAAAAGGCCGTAGCGTTCGCTCTGCTCCCGGGTGGAGCCGCTCTGGATGGTGTTGACATACAGGGCGTGAACGCCCAGCACCGCCGCTTCGCTGGCGATGGTGGCCCCTTCGCTGAACACCAGCCGGGCAAAGGCCAACACATGGTGGATCAGATGGTAGGGCGTTTTCAGCAGCTTATCCTTCAATTCGTCCGGCACGGGGCCTTCGGAGGAGATATACACCCTGCCGTATTTCGAAAGGCGGTTCACCAGCGCGATCTTCTCCTCGTCGGACATGACCTTGATGCCGATGTCATGGCTGGCGTTGAAGGCCACGAAGCGCACGAGGATGTAAGGCTCGTCCGGGTCAAAGCCCACCTCCCGCAGCTTTTGAGCGTCCGGCGTGAACACGGAAGGATGCAGGTAGAACAGCTCCTTATAGGTGTCCACCCGCTCCTGCCGGGGGCCCAGATCGGTCAGAAAGGTGCGGGGCGTGAGGATTTTGGTGGAGATGTGCTTACAGATATTCAGACTGAATTTGCTGACCTCCGTATCCTCGTACAGCAGATGGGGCTTACGGCAGACCCACGCGGCGATGGCCAGCATGGGGGAGCCGCGGCCAATGAAAATATCCGGCTTGTATTTCAGACCGTAATAGGTGTGATTCAGGCAGGTGGCCAGAAAGAGAAAGCCCTTCTCTACAATGTTCTTGCCGGTGGAATGTGCGCAGAGAATGTAGGGAATGCCAAAGCTCCGCAGCAGCTCCAGATCGCCGTCCTTATCCAGCGCCAGCACCGTCACTTCGTTTCCTTTTTCTTTTTCCTTCTGGATGATGTAACGGAACTGGTGGATCCATGCGGGGTGATCGATGGAAATCATGATCTTCATTTGTAAAGCACCTCTTCGGGATGTTCGGGCTGGATGGGCGCGTTTTTGCGCAGCTCGTACAGGATGCGGTTTTCATTGCGGTTGACGCGCACCATGCTCTCCATGGCCACGCCGAAGCAGAACATCAGCACGGAGATCAGAAGACAGAAGGCCGAGATCAGCCCCGCAAACAGATAACCGCTGAAGTAGCCCACCTTCAGGTAATGGATCAGGAACATGAGGCCGAAAATCAGAGCGGGGATCAGGAAAACGCCTCCGATCGAACCGAAGAAGCGCATGGGGTAATAATCCCGCATCAGCCCCACGATGATGCCGGAGGTCTTTTTGAGATACTTGGGGATGCTTCCCGCCACCCGGCTTTTCCGCTCGGGGAAATAGGTGACGTCAATGGGGACTTCCCGGATGGCAAGACCGTCGAAGCAGAAGGAAATGAAGCTTTCCTGCGTGTAGGTGTAGCGGCCGTGAAAATTGATCTTCAGCAGAGTCTCCCGGCTGTAGGCGCGGAAGCCGCAGCTGACGTCGGTGAACCTGCGGCGGCACAGACGGCTGATGAGGTTCGTCATGCGGTCGTTGCCCCAGCGCTTGATGGGCGGCATATGAGGAATTTCCCGACCGGTCATGAAACGGGAGCCTGTGACGAAATCCGCTTCGTTGTGAAGGATGGGCGCGATCAGGTCGGCGATGTTCTGGCTGTTGAACTGTCCGTCTCCATCCATGTTAACCATGATGTCGAAGCCGTGGACCACGGCATATTCCACCGCGTCCCGAAACGTCTGCCCCAGCCCCTTGTTGACCTTGTGCCGAATGACGACGGCTCCGGCCTCGTGGGCCAGACGGGCGGTTTCGTCGGCGCTGCCGTCGTCCACCACAAGGATGCGCCTTTCGTCGATTCCCTCAAAAGAGGAGGGAATCTCCCGAATGACCTTCTGGATTTTTTCGGCTTCATTGTAACAGGGCAGAGCAACCAATAGCTTCATGCTTTTTTCACTCCTTTGTATGAGAATCGGAACAGGCGCACAGCCACAGGAGCAGCGGCGCGCCCAGATACAGCGGCATGGCGTAGCGGAAGTAACCGTTGACGGCGCTCAGCAGGCAGCCTGCCAGCGAAAACAATGCGGGCACCGCGGCAATCAGCAGCCGTTTCCGGCGGCTCCGCAGAAGGCGCGCAAGGCTGAACAGGCAGGCCCATGCATACAGCCCCGGAGCGATCCACACCCGGAAGGGAGCCAGATCGCTGAGCCGGTTCATCAGGGCTTTCAGATCGTCCGCCCGGGCGCTGACCGAATAGGGAAAGGCGGCTTCCAATGCGGGGGTCATGGTCTTCTGCCGCCCGATGAGCAGGGTCGGTTTGATCCGGCTCAAAAAGCCGGGGCACAGATAGCCGTAGGTATTATGGAACGTGGCGCTCAGACAGGTGAGCGGGTATTTTCGCAGGAGACTGCGCCATGTGCGGAAAAACGCGTCGGTCTGCTCCTTTGTTGCGTCCTTGCGCCAGAGGTTTTTCACCGGGTCGCTGAGCTCGCCGTTATAGCTTTCCGCCAGCTTGTCCAGCTCCAGTACGCCATTGATGGCGGCGGCTTCCTCGTCGGTCAGCGGATGGGTCGCGGCGACCCGCGCCACCTGCTGCAGCGGCAGGGACCAGTTTTCCGTAGCGGGCATGGGCTCGATACCCAGCGCCGGGATCAGAAGCAGATGCAGCGCTCCGTAGACGGTCAGTATGCAGCCCAGCGCCCATGCAGGGGCTCTCCATTGTCCCTGTACACGGCGCTTTCCGTGAAGGGAAAAGCTCAGCAGGATCAGAAGGGTCAAAAGGGCCAGATAGAAGCCTGGGTTGCGCAGAAGCGTACAAAGCACCGCCGCCGCGCACAGGCAGGGCGTTTCCCAGCGGGAGGGCTTTTCGCCGTCAGGCCGGGGAAGCAGACGGCGGGCGATCAGCAGAGACAGCCACAGCACCGCCATGGAAAAATTGGTATCCTTGCCCATGCAGAATGCGAATAGCGGAAACACGGGGCAAAACGCATAAAAAAGGAAGGAAGCCACGGTCAGCCAGCGAGGCGCGCCGCTCCTCCGCTGGGCGGAAAGGAGCGCGCCCAGCAGCCACGCCATCAGTAGGGCCTGTACCATGCAATACAGAAACACGCCTGCATCCGCGCTGCCCAGCACTTTGCCTGCACCCCGGAAAAAGTAGATCAGCGCCGTCTGGAAAATGGGATTGGCGTTGCCCAGCTTTTCCACGCCGATGATCTCCAGCACCTGCGTCACGCTGTCGTTGGAGACCGTGCCGGGAAAGATCCAATAGAAATAAGGAAGCCAACACAACAGAAGCCCTCCGCCCAGCGCAAAGGGCGAAAGCGCTTTTGCCGGGGCAGGACGGTTCAGCAGCCGTTCCAGCAGCGTGCCCAGCAGGGCATACGCCGCCGTCCGCCACGCGATCTGTCCGAGGGAGCGCCATGGAGCGCTCGTAAATCCTTCCGCCGTGCCGTTTTGCCAAAAACTGAGGCTCAGGGTAACGACACAGGCCAGAAACAGCCCCAGCAGCCAATAAGCAGGAATGAAAAAGCGGGATTTCAAGCGGGTTTCCGCTTTACGCACGGTATCAGTCCTTCCAGGTGAAAAAATACATCTTATCATAGCCTTTTTTGCGGTATGTGTCAATTCGCCCGCCCGGGAGCGGGAAAAGGCAGGCGTTTTTTTACAAACCGAAAACGCCGTTGACAACGCGGGAGGACGGGCGGTATGATGAGAACGGAAAAACGAAAGAACCTGCATCAGGAAAAACGGAGGAACCACCATGACCATCCAGACAGCCGCTCCGGTTCACATTGATCTGAACGCCTATCCCCGTGCGCAGCATTTTCGTTATTTTCTGACCATGGGCTACCCCTATGTGGGTATGACGGTTCAGGTGGACATCACGGACTTCTACCGTTGGCAGAAGGAAAACGGCGTACCGTTCTTTCTGGCTTTTCTGTGGTGCGCCGCCCGGGCGGCCAACCGGGTGCCTGCCTTCCGGCAGCGGATCAGGGATGGGGAGATTCTGGAATACCCGTGGTGTCCCACCTCCCACACGGTAGCCCGGGAGGACGGGACTTACGCATACTGCCAACTGGACTGCCGGGGGGATTTTGCATCCTTCCTGCGGACGGCCCTGCCCCTGCATGAAGAGGCGGCCCGGCACGGCACCATTGAGGAAGATACGTCGAACATGCTTCCTTATTTCTATGTGTCCACCGTACCGTGGGTGCATTACACCTCCGTGACCCAGCCCACCCCCATTCCGGCGGACAGCAATCCCCGCCTCGTCTGGGGAAAATACGGCGCGGAAGGCGAACGCATCACCATGCCGGTAACGGTTTTATGCCACCACGGACTGGTGGACGGGCGGCAGATCGGCGATTTTTATCGGGAGCTGGATCGGGCTATGGGGGAGATCCGGCAGGAAGAAAAGCCCGATTGACAAAGTCGATTTAGAACCGGATAAGTCACCGCGGCACCCTTCATCCC
>CAKUCE010000083.1 GCA_934643535.1 uncultured Clostridia bacterium
ATCGGACGAAATCAGGAGGAATCTTGCTATCCGGTCGCTCAATTCAGGCGGCAGTCCGACTTCTTATTAGGAGGCGACCGCTCTATCCAACTGAGCTACGGAGGCTTATGCAACTGATACTCTTTCTCACCGAAACGGCACCCTTCGCTCGTTCGGCCTGAAGGCTTTTCTATTATAGCAACATTTCCCCCTGTTTGTCAAAAGTTTTCTTTTCTTTCCGAAACAACTCATGCAACATTGAACGTTATATTACATGCAATGCATATATTGTTGCATACAATGCAAACGCTTGCGTTATTTCGTGAAATATTTTTAGCCTTTTTTCTTCCAAAAAGGGTTTGATTTTACGCGTCTTTCGTGTTATACTACTTTCAGCTGGGCTTTCAGCTTATTTTTGGTACTCTTTGCCCTTGCGAAAAGAGGTTTCACGTGCGATATGCCATGCTCCTGAAACCGCACTCGAATGTCAGATACCGTCATTCGCTGGAAAAACTGGCAATGACCGAGCTTTCCTGTATTCTGAATGCGTGGAAAATTCCGGCTTCTCCGGAGCTGCTCCATCTGGGTGGCGAACCTTTTCTGGTTTTCTCTGCACCGGCGCTTACCGCCCGGCAATGGAGTGAAATCTCCGCCAACGCCGGCTGCTGCTTTACCGCCGAGCTGCGAGAGGACGATTCTCTGGCTCCCCTGCCCCGTACCGGGCGCAGCTATTATCCGGAGGAGCTTTCAGAATTGATGAAGTACAAGGGAAAAACCAATGCTGATTTTACCCGGCTGCTTTTGCACTGCGCCCGCGCAGCGTCACAGTACGCGCATTGCGACGGTCCGCTGACCATCCTGGATCCCATGTGCGGAAAGGGCACGACTCTTTTCTGCGCACTGGAAGAAGGCGATCATGCCGTAGGGATCGACGTGGATGCAAAAGCCCTGCGAGAAGCGGATCAATTACTGGGACGTTCCCTGAAGATGAACCGCTTCAAGCATAAACGGGAAGAAAGTTCTCTCACCGTTCCTCGTGGAGCGCCGGTCCGCAGCGTAGGCTATCGTCTCAGCTCCAGCTCTGAAAGCCGCAAGGCTGGAAACGAGCTTACGTTCCGGCTGCTGAACGGAGACCTGAGGGTGCTTCCTTCTGTCATGGCGCGGGAAAGCTGTCACCTTACAGTGGCTGACCTGCCCTATGGCGTACAACACGCTCCCAGCGATGGGAAAAAAGTCACATCTTTGGAGCGCTTTGCGTTTCAGGTGTGCGAAAGCTGCTTCGCCGTTCTGAAACACGGCGGCGCGATTGCGCTTTCCTTCAACACTTACACGCTCAACCGCAGAGACGTACTTGGGGCGACTCAGGCCGCAGGATTTCGTCCGCTGAACGAAGCGCCCTACAATGGCTTCGCTCACTGGGTGGAACAGGCTGTGGACCGGGACGCCGTGTTGGCCGTAAAGCCGTAAATGCCGCAGCTTTGGGGATCGTTCGTGATCGGAAAAGGAGGGGTTTGTTTGCAAATCAACGAATTACAGGCGATGACCGTCATTCAGCTTCGGAAGCTCGCTCGTGAAAACAAAGTGAAGCTGAGCGCCGGAATTGATAAAGAAGGAATTGTCCAGCGTCTTTACGACGCTCTTGGCGACCAAAAGGATTTTTCCGTGCAGATTCCGGAGGAAAATGAACCCGTTTCTGTCGCCGCAGAGCCTCAGCCGCCCGTTGAAACGCCTGCTCCTCCAAAGGAAAACGGACTGGAGGAATCGCTTGCGGCGGACGTGACCTCTGTCCAGCCGGGAAGCGGCTACCATCCCTGGGGCACGGAACGTGCCGAGGAGAACGACGGTCATTTCCATCCCGTTTTCCGTCAGGGCTGGCAGGCGCGCGCAGCGGCCCAGCGGGAGACGCCGCCTCGCCCTGCCTGGCAGCAGCAGCGCCCCGTAGGTGCGGCCAACCGTTTTGGTCCTCAGGTGTCCTCTCCCAGTGCGCAGCCCATAGGCCAGCAGGAGGAACGCCAGGAAGCCTTCCAGCCCCGCATGCCGGAAAGCGCTCCCCGGCTGGATGGTTATCGTCTGGGCTACCGGGCTGCTCCTCAGCGTCCCAGCTACCAGAACCGGGATAACGGCTATCGCAATCCTTCCTACGGCGGCGGAAATGCTTCCTATGGCAATAACGGCTACAACAACAATTCCTATAACAACGGGTACCGCCAGAACAATTACCGGCAGCAGCCAGCGTATGGCGGCTATCCTCAGCAGCAGCCTGCCTATCCGCCCCGTGGCGGGGCTGACAGCCGTCTGAGCGACAGCATTTACCGTATGGGACGGGATCCGCAGTTTTCAGAGCAGGCGGAAGCCGGCATGCTTCCGGATCTATTGAAGGTTCCGGAAAGCAAACCCGTTTCCGGTATTCTGGAGGTTTTGCCGGATGGATATGGCTTTTTGCGCAGCGGAACGCTGCTGCCCGGCCGCGACGATATTTATGTGTCCATGGCGCAGATTCGCCGTTACGACCTGCGCACGGGCGATTTTATAGAAGGTGGCGCCAAGGCGCAGCGGGACAACGAAAAATTTGCCGCCCTGCTGGTCGTCGATAAAGTAAACGGCATTGAAGCCGAAGAAAATCCTCATCGTCTCAATTTTGATCAGCTGACTCCTGTTTATCCCAACAAGCGTGTTGTGTTGGAAGCGCCGGATGGCAGCAGCAGTATGCTGATCCGACTTGTCGATCTGATCGCCCCCATCGGTTTTGGCCAGCGTGCCATGATCGTCTCCCCGCCCAACAGCGACAGTCTCTCCATTCTGCGGGACATCGGCTGTGCGATCAAGCGCAACGACGAAAACGCAGAGGTGCTGATGCTGCTGATCGACGTAGCGCCCGAGGAAGTAACGGAGATCCGTGAAAGCGCTGCGGGCGAGGTATTTGCCTCCACCTTTGCCGATTCGCCCGAAATGCAGACCCGCGTCAGCGAAACCATGCTGGAACGCGCGCAGCGTCTGGTGGAGAGCGGCAGAAACGTGGTTATTCTGCTGGACAGCCTGACGAAACTGACCCGCGCCTATCAGGGGACGCTGGTTCAGGGCAGCCGCCCCATGAGCAATACCGTCACCCCCGCCGCTCTGGTACGGCCCAAGCGTTTCTTTGGCGCTGCCCGCAATACTCGCGAAGGCGGCAGTCTGACCGTTGTGGCTACCATCAACGTCAATACCGGCTCCCGCGTGGATGACATCATCTATGAAGAGTTCCGCGGCACGGCTAACATGGAGCTTTTCCTGCTCAGCCCCAGCGACAGCGACCCCATTCATCCCATGATCGACCTGCAACGCTGCGGCACCAAAAAGGACGACATGCTGCTGGATGACGAGCGCAAGGAAAGTCTGCGTTCTATCCGCAAGGTTCTGGGAAGCGCCACCAACGGCGAGGCTGTGGTGCAGCTGATCGACATGATGAAAAAGACCAAGTGCAACGATGACCTGATGGCTCGCCTGAAGGAATGGGTCGCACTATGGGAGAAAAGCGGATATTTGAAAAAGTGATTTTTCCGGCCTGTTAAGGAAAACAGGCCGGAATTTTTTTGAAAAGTCTGCGTATTGAACGAATACTTTGGATTGCCTTTTTCACTTACCATTCATGCAGGATTTTTCTTTGCAAAGGCGAATTTCATTCGCATAAGGCTCTGCGCCATCGGCGACTGTAAGGCGCAGGCTCCCTCGCTCGTTTCATTTTGCTCTTACACTTTTTGCAGAAGAGAACGATACTTCCGGGCAGGGAATACGGCCTTCAGTGGCGATGTATACGAAACTTAGGGAGGCAACCAAACGATGATAGATCTGTTAATCGGCACCCTGACCCGCATGGGCGGCGCGGGAATCTGTTATGTTCGCATCAACCACCACTGTATGACGCAGCTCTGGGCCGACGATTCTCTGACCGACCCCAACTGGCAGCTGGCCGGGCCAAATGGACGCATTTTTTCCGTCAGCAATAGCGGTGCCGAACCTATGAACGGCTGCGTTCACGAATTGCAAATTTCCCCCGATGGCATGAAGCTCCTCTCTACCCAGCCAACCGGCGGAAATGAGCCTTGTTACCTGACGCTTTCCGGAGACGGGCGCTATCTGCTGTGCGCCAACTATGGCAACGGTTCTCTGGCGGTGTTTCCCCTTCTGAAAGAGGGAATCGGCGAACGCATCCAACTGGTGCAGCACAGTGGTTCCGGCCCGCATCCCACTCGCCAGACCGGGCCGCACCTGCACCAGATCACCCGAATCCCCCACCTGCCCGGCTGCTTCTGCGCGGTGGATCTGGGGCTGGATGAGCTGTTTGTGTACAAGCAGGATGAAAACGGTTTGCTTCACGAGTGTTATCGAGTGGCCGTTCCTGCTGGACAAGGCCCCCGACATGTGGCATACGGACCTCATGGGACGGCTTTTCTGGTGACGGAGCTGGGCAATCGCGTTTATCCTGTTCTTTTGGAAAATAACGGCGGTCATGTGGTTGGCGAAGGCGTATCCACGCTGGAAAGATCGGATACGCCCAACACAGCGGCGGCTCTTTGGCTTTCTTCGGATGGGACTTCCCTCTATGCTTCCAATCGCGGCGAAGGCAGCATCGTGCGCTTCACGCCCTCACCGCTGAAAAAAGAACAGGCGATCGTGCTGCCCGGCAGGGAACCGCGGGATTTCTGCCTGCTGGAGAAAGAAACGCTGGTAGCCGCCTGTCAGGATCAGGGCCTTTATCTGGTCTGTAACGGAGAAACCGTGGACTTTCTGCCCTGCCCCGGCGCAGTACGGGTCATTCGCCTGTAAGCCCGCCGTACAGAGTCGAAATACAGCAACCCCATCCATGCTTTTTCTCAGCATGGATGGGGTTTGAAATTCGGGCAAAAATTGTCGGACGACCGTTTATTCGAAAAGAAACACCTGCCGCATCAACGGCTGCGCGCCGGTAACCGGGTCCATGTCCATCTGCATAACGTCTTTCATGAACTCGTTCCAGCGATCCACCACAGCGCTGCGTGCCTGCACCTGTGCGGCAGTCTGCACACTGTCGCACTCATAATAGCCAAACAGCTCGTTGCCTGCATTCCAGATGGTGTAGTTCCGAATCCCTGCTTCCTTCAGCACGGCCTTCATTTCGGGCCAAAGGTGATTATGCCGGTCAATGTACTCCTCCAGCCTGCCGGGCAGGACGGTGGCTTTCCAAGCGTAGCGTTCCATGACATTTCATCCCCCATTCAGCCAAGAAAAGCCTGATTCAGCTTCACGCCAAACTCGTCGGCAATGGCCTGCAGGTCTTCGTCCCGAATGGTCTGAAGCACCGGCTTGCCGGAGGAAACCACCTTCATGTAGATTTCCGCTGCTTTCTCGATGGTGTGCATCAGGCCGAAGGCAGTATCAAAATCAGGCCCGGATACGAAGAGGCCATGATGCGCCCAGACTGCCGCATCATATTCCTTCATCAGCTTGCTGGTAGCCAGCGCAATGTCCGCGCCGCCAGGCACCATCCACGGTACCACGCCCACGCCGCCGGGGAATACCACCGGACACTCGGTCGCGCTCTGCCAAAGGGCACGGGTAAAGTCACGGGCCGTCAGGGGCAGAATGTAGGTCATGGCGATAATGTTGGCCGGATGGGCATGATAAATCACCCGGCATGCGCCGTCGGTCGCGGCTTTGCGCACACTGTGGTTCAGAAAGTGGCTCGGGAATTCACTGGTAGGCCGTCCGCCCTTCTCCAGCCCCCAGACAATTCGGTAGCTGTCGCCCTCTGCGTTGATCTGGCAGATACAGAGGTTGTCCTGCGGAGCCAGAGTGACGTTGCGCAGATATTTGCCGCTACCGGTTGCGATAAAATATTCGCCTTTCAGATTGTCCGCCTGTACGCCCAGTTTCACCCATGGGCCGGGCGTTTCCCTGAAGAATGGGCTGCACTGAGCCGCCTCCTTTTCCGTCATGCGGTAAGTCAGATTGCCGCCGTTGCGCTCATGCCAGCCCTGCAGCCAGCCGTCGTTGCACATGCGGATATAGGCCTGCATCACATCCAGATCCAGAATGCTCATTTCAATTCCTCGCTTTCAGCACGTTCGCTTCATATTCTTCGACGGCTTTGAACCAATGTTCGTTTTCCGGGACGCCGCACTGACGGCAATATTCCTCCCACACTGCACCGAAGGGAAGTGTTTTGAACTCTTCCTGAGCCATCATAAGTTCGGTGAAGCGCGCCTCGTTCTGCAGTTCCTTCCACTGGGCGTTTGGCATGAGCAGCGCCCACAGCAGGGCCTTTTCCACGTTTCGGGAACCAATGACCCACGCCGCCACCCGATTGATGGAAGCATCGAAGAAATCCAGCCCGATCAGCACCCGCTCCGTCGCGTCGCAGCGGACGATCTCCGTAGCGATTTCCCGAATTTCATCCTCAAAGCGCACCACATGGTCGCTGTCCCAGCGCATGGGCCGGGTGATGTGCAGCGGCAGCTTGTCGAAATAGCACAGCATGGCGGGAATTTTGTCGCTGACGAATTCCTGGGGGTGATAGTGGCCGTTGTCCAGCAGGTTGTATACACCGGGATGCTGCGCCGCATAAGCGGTGTAAAACTCATTGCTGCCTACGGTGTAGGCTTCCAGACCGATGCCGAACACCTTGCTTTCCACACTGTCGATGACCCCGGGCAGCTTTTCGGCAAAAATTTGGTCGAGACTGTCCTTCAAACGCATCCGGGGAGACAGCCGGTCGGCGGGCACATCTTTCAAGCCATCGGGGATCCATACGTTGCACAAGCAGTGCGTTTTCAGTTCTTCGGCAAAATAGGCGGCGATTCGGCGGCAGGCAATGCCATGCCGAATCCAGAACTGCCGCACGTTCTCATCGGGGCTGGACAGCGTCATGCCGTCCTTCACCATGGGGTGGCTGAAAAAGGTGGGGTTAAAATCAAGGCCCAGGCCGCGCTTTTTCGCATAGTCCACCCATGCCTTGAAATGCTCGGGCCGGAGTTCATCCCGTTCCGCCCGGTTTTCATCCGTCATGACCGCATAACTGGCGTGCAGGTTCAGCCGCTTTTTGCCGGGAATCAGGCTGCAGGCTCTGTCGAAATCGGCGGTCAGCTCTTCGAAGGTGCGGGCTTTCCCGGGATAATTGCCGGTAGTCTGAATGCCGCCGGAAAGGGTTTCCCCGGCGTTTTCCAGACCAGTCACGTCGTCGCCCTGCCAGCAGTGGATCGAAACGGGGATTTCCTTCAGCTTCGCAATGGCGGAATCAGCGTCCACGCCCCACGCGGCATAGCGTTCTCTGGCTTCCTGATACAGGCTCATGTTCATTTCTCCTTTGGCAAAAAGGTTTTCAGTTCAAAGTCCGCCCGGATATGCTCGCGGGCATGGGAAAGGTCCTTCAGTTCTCCCAGGGCGATCATCTGAGCAATGGCGTTGCCAAGCGCGGTTCCCTCTCCGGGTCCGGCGAACACGGGCAGGCCCGTAGCGTCCGCCGTCCACTGGTTCAGCACACGGTTGTTGCAGCCGCCGCCTACAATATTCAGGGAAGTATAGGTCTTGCCGGTCAGGATGCTCAACTCCCGGATGCCGTCGGCATAGCATTTTGCCAGACTGCGATTCACGCAGGCCAGCAGCTCGGGCAGGCTTGCAGGCTCAGGACTGCCTGCTTCCCGAAGGGCTGCTTTGATCTCCGCCGTCATATTTTCCGGAGCCAGAAAGCGATTGTCCATCGCGTCTACCGTGCAGGGATAGGCCGCGCCCTGCAGGGCCATCTCCGCCATTTCAGCGAAGCTGTACTGCCCGTTCAGCTCCCGGCGAATGCATTGCAGCATCCACAGGCCCATAATGTTGCGCAGCAGGCGGATTTTACCCTGATAACCGCCCTCGTTGGTGAAGCCGGACAGCCGTGCTTTTTCCGTGACGACAGGCCCGTCCAGTTCCGTTCCCAGCAGGCTCCATGTACCGCTGGACAGGTATGCCGCCTGACCGTCCCGAGCGGGGACGGCCATGTAGGCGCTGCCGGTATCATGGGACGCGGGAAGAATGACACTGCAATCGAACCCCACCTCTGCGGCCACCTCAGGCCGCAGCCGTCCCAGAATCGTGCCGGGCATTTTCGGAGCTTCCGGAAACAGCGTCTGCGGAATCCCCGCCATATGCAGCACTTCCTTGTCCCATGTACGGTCAGCGGGGTTCAGCAGCGCGCCGGTGGAAGCAATGGTGTACTCATTGACCATTTTTCCGGACAGCAGGAAATGAAAATAATCCGGAGTGAACAGCAGACGGTGGGCTTTTTGCAGCAGTTCCTTTGGCTCGGTCATCAGCTGATAGACCGTATTGAAGGGCTGTCTGGCGATGCCGGTTTGCCGATAGAGCTCTTCATCGGACAGTTTGTCCAGCACTGCCTGCGTGCGGTCGTCCCGATAGGCGATCCCATCCGACAGCATCCGCCCGTCCTCGTCCACCAGAACATAATCCACGCCCCATGTGTCAACGCCTACAGAAGCGGGAATCCGTCCCAGTTCGACGCATTTTTTCATTCCCGTCAGGATGTGTTCCCAGAGCGCCTGATGATCCCAGCACAGGCGGCCGTTTTTCTTCACCGCACCGTTAGGAAAACGGTAAATTTCCTCCAGCGTCAATTTCCCGTTTTCGATTTGTCCCAGCATATGCCGTCCGCTGGACGCGCCGATGTCGATGGCTAAAACCGCAGAATTCATAGCAACTCTCTCCCCCGTTGATTCTTTTTGATTATAGCGTTTCCCCATTGGAAAAAACAGGTCGTATCTTTTTCTTTTCACGACCTGTGTGAACCGGAAGACAATGGCTCGCCCATTGTCTTTTCCCACCTGTAATTGGATATTTCTCCGATCTTTTCAAAACCGATCTTCTGATAGACCCGGTTGGAGGCCGGACAGTCTGCGTCCGCATACAACATGGGGGCAGCACCCCGGGCCATGATCTTCCGGCAGAGCTGACTGACCAGCATCCCCGCGTAACCGCGGCCACGGCATTTCCGCTCGGTAACGACGGTATTGATCCGTGCAGCGTTTTGCCCTTCATGGGCGATCATGGCCATGGCGCAGATCTCGCCGCCATCCTCCCACAGGAACAGCCGGTCGGAGCCGATCATCGCCTGAGCAAAATCCAGCGCGGCGCTTTCGGGAATGATCTGTCCCTCCGCGTCCTCTGTCATCTGACGCAGCAGAGCAGCCATCGCCGCGCGATGCTCCCGGGCCGGCGTGAGCAGCCTTCCCTGACAGGCTGGCTCTTTCAGCTTCAAAAGAGCATAAGCGTTCATTTTCATATCAGTGCGAACGGATCGGCCCGTCAGTCGTTCCACACACTCAAGCAGTCCGGCGCAGCGGTTTGGATCGGCAGAAAAGCGAAGCTCCGGACAGCTTTTCACCTGCTCCGCCAGCCAAAGCGCGGTCTGCTCCATTGCTGCGGATGGCAGGCTTTCCCGCAGCCAGAGCCAAAGCGGAGTCTGTCTTCCGCTTTGGGCCGCCAATGCATTCTGGCCGTCCGACCAGCAAAGCGCGTCTTCTTTTTCCAGGATCAGGTCAAACAAATTCATTTGCAATTTTTCCGTCTGCGACAGGGAACGGTTCAAAAACGCTCGAGCCTCCGAGGAATGGATTTGCTGCATTTTTCTCTCCTTCTTTTCGTTTTTCTGGTAAAAAACGGACAATTTCAGTATAGCACCGGCCGTCAAAAATGCAACGGTTTTGAACAAAATAGAAACAACGTTCTTTATTGACAAATGACCTCAAAATGTTATAATTTATGTATAGAAAGCGCGTGCTTATATCATACATAAAAGGAGAACCGCATGTCTGCTACCCTAGAGGACGTAGCCCGCGCAGCGGGCGTACACGCATCTACCGTTTCCAGAGTCTTAAGCGGCAAAACTTCCATTCGTCAGGAAACCAGAGATCGAATTTTCGCAGCGATCCGTCAACTGGATTATCATCCCAATTCCAATGCCAGAAGTCTGGCAGGAGGCCGAACCGGCGTGCTGGCGCTGGTTCTGAACATGGACAGTGCCGACCCCTATGGCGGTATTTTCGAAAGCGGCAGTCAGTTCAGTCTGGAAAAAGAAGCCCAGCGGCGGAAATGTCATATCATGCTCGTCAGCCCCGAGGCGGTGCATGGGTTGGTGAAAGAACAGCGAATCGATGGTCTGCTCATCACCCCCGCCGCCGCAAAGAGCCTGACGCTCCCCGCAAATTTTCCCTGCGTACTGCTGGGACAGCCAGATCAGCCGCAGCCCAACGACAGTTGGGTGGACAACGACCTGACGCTTGGCGCACAGATGGCGGTCGATCATCTGCTCAAACAAAACTACGCCGCCATTTCCTTTTTGGGGGCCAACTGTTATGGCACCGAGATCCATAAGCGGCGGCTGGAAGGCTATCGGCTGGCTCTGCCGCCGGGAATGCCGCCCCGCATCTTTCCCACCGACGGTACGCCCCGAAACGCCCGGCAGGTAGCGCGGGCCTGTCTGGGAGAGCTGGGACGCCCGCATGCGTTTCTTTGCAGCGACAATCTGTCCGCCTGCGGTCTGCTGCAGGCCCTTCAGGACACATGGCTCCGGGTGCCGGAGGATGTCGGCATCGTCACCTTCCATAACCGGCCTATGGCGGAATACTTATCTCCGCCGCTGACCGTCGTTCATCTGGACGGCGAACGTCTGGGCGTAGAAGCGATCCGAATGCTGCTGGAACGGATCAATTGCCCGGCTATGCCTCCCGAGCGTCTGCTGATCCCTCCGCAGCTTGCCGTGCGGGATTCCAGCACTCCCCAGAAGACGCCGTTCCCGGTGCTGGACTGGAACGGTTGGGGATAAAATGCTCTTTTCTCGAATTCTTCAGCCCCGGAAGCATTTATCCTCTGGCGCAGCGTTGATTCCCTGCCATTTCAGACAGGCTCCGCTTTTTCTTTCCTTTCATATGCAAAAACTATTTCCAATGTTCGGCAAAATATGATATACTACCGCGGGGACAATAGTAAGGCTACCCCATTTTGGAAAGGATGAACGGGATTATGGCAAAGGTCAATCATGAACCGATTATTTTGGATGTCAACCACATGATGAGCGACG
>CAKUCE010000084.1 GCA_934643535.1 uncultured Clostridia bacterium
CTGCAACCTGCACTGCACCGGCTGCTGGGCGGCGGAGTACGGCAACAAGCTGAACCTGAGCTTTGACGAGATCGACTCCATCATCACTCAGGGCAAGGAAATGGGCGTGTACTTCTACATCTACACCGGCGGCGAACCGCTGGTGCGCAAGGAAGACCTCATCAAGATCTGCCGCAAGCACAACGACTGCGTGTTCCTGTCCTTCACCAACGGCACCCTGATCGACGAAGCCTTTGCCGATCAGATGCTGGAGGTGGGCAACTTCGTGCCCGCCATCAGCATCGAGGGCTTTGAGGAGGCCACCGACGGCCGCCGGGGCCACGGCACCTATCAGAAGGTCATCCATGCCATGGAAATTCTGAAGAACAAGCGCCTCGCCTTCGGCCTGAGCTGCTGCTACACCAGCAGGAACATCGACTCCATCGCTTCCGACGACTTCATGGATCACATGATCGACTGGGGCGCAAAGTTCGTCTGGTACTTCCACTACATGCCCGTGGGCAACGACGCGGCTCCCGAGCTGCTGCCCACCCCCGAGCAGCGGGAATACATGTACCATCAGATCCGCCACATCCGCGCCACCAAGCCCATTTTCGCCATGGACTTCCAGAACGACGGCGAATTCGTGGGCGGCTGCATCGCCGGCGGACGGCGCTACTTCCACATCAACGCCAACGGCGATATGGACCCCTGCGTGTTTATCCACTATTCCGATTCCAACATCCGGGAAAAGACGCTGCTGGAGGGTCTGCAGTCCCCCATCTTCATGGCCTACCACGACGGCCAGCCCTTCAACCACAATCACCTGCGGCCCTGCCCCATGCTGGAGAACCCCGATTTGCTGCGCAGGATGGTGAAGGAGACCGGCGCCCGTTCCACGGACCTGCAGTCCCCGGAGACGGTGGATCACCTCTGCGACAAGTGCGAAAAATACGCCGCCTGCTGGAAGCCCAAGGCGGACGAGCTGTGGCAGCAGTCCCACCCGGAAGAAAATTAAAGGGAAACAAACAGCGCTCAAAGAGACATATCGGGGAAGAACCCCGTTTTAAAAGCCGCGCCCCGTCTGCCCTATGGCAGGCGGGGCCGTTTGTCTGAAAAGCTCGCCGCGGGCCTCCGGTGGGGGCAGGGCGTTCAAAGCGGATATAAAAAACGACGCCAAAGCCAGGGGCTTCGGAGCCGAAAAGCAATGGGCGCGGTCGTAAGCCGAGTTCTGTCGTTGGACGATCATCTATCTACTCTCCGCGTCGCCGCGAAGCTCCAGCGATCTCTTTAGAAGCACGACGAGCAGCCGTATCGCCTCTGGTCGGATCTTGCATCGGGTGGGGTTTACAGCGGAGCCGTGTTGCCATGGCCCCGGGTGAGCTCTTACCTCGCCTTTCCAGCCTTACCCGGACGGACGCCCGGGCGGTATATCTCTGTTGCACTTTCCTTGGAGTTGCCTCCACCAGCCGTTAGCTGGCACCCTGCTCTGTGATGCTCGGACTTTCCTCATGGTTTCCCACGCGATCGCCTGGCCGCCCCATTGCCCGTCCAGCATAGCACGCCCCGTGGGAGAAGTCAAGAACGCATTGCCATTCCGCGGCTTTTATCTGTATTTCTTCCGGCCTGCCCTTTACATTTCCGGGATGATAATGGTAAACTGAATCGTTAGGATATGCGAAGGGAAAGCTCCCTCGCCCGGACGGCGGCAGCCGTCTGGAAAAGCCGTCCCGGCGCGGCCCCGCTGCCGCCTCCGGGCAAACCGTTGAGTACCTTTAGAACGAGACGATTCAGAAAGGACGAACCTGCCATGAAGAACAGGGGTTGGAAAAAAGCCGTGCTGCTGACGCTGCTGGGCTGTCTGCTGGCGGGCCTTGTGCCCGCAACGGCGCGGGCGGAGGATTTTTTCACCCTGAATGTGGATACGCTGGATATGGACTCGCTCAATCAGAACGATTATGTGGCGGCGAATCTGTCCGCCGCCTGCCAGGGCATCCGGGTGAAAAAGACCATCAGCGCTTCCAGCGAGCTGGCGGAGCCCGTGCGTCTGTCCCTGACCCGGATGGATACGCAGACCCTTCTGTTTGACAAGGATTACGGCTATCAGAGCCGGAACTTTGACAGCGATGTGATCTACCTGCCCTACGGCGGCGGCTCCACCGTGCCCTATCTGGTCACTCTGTATGTGGGCGATACGGTATACGCCATGCCGTTTATGCAGCTTCAGCCCCGGCTTCAATTCAACAGCGCCTGCACCTACGGTGTGCGCCTGCGGGAGCTGGGCCTGAGCGGCGACTGGCTGATGGGCACCATGCTGAACCTGACCGAGCTGCGGAACGTGGGCATGAAGGAGATCCCCCTGTGTGCCAGCAACGCCTTTTATATCGGCAGCGCCACGGTGATGATGCAGGGCGATTACCTTTCCGTGCAGTTGAACTTCTATCCCGAGGCCAACGCGGAGGTTCACGGTGCGTCCGTGTATGTCGTCACCGACTGCGCGTCCCTGACCGGCGATCCGGTCTATTCGGGCATGGCGGCGCTTTCCGTAGGCGACTGGGCGGATGTAACCGGCGCGTCTACGGCGCTTCTCTACCTGCCCATGCAGGTCAGCTATGATCCTTCCGGCCTGCCCTCGCTGGACTACGACGAAAACAGCGCCTCCACGCACGAGCAGCTGCGGCTCTGGCAGCAGAACCTCTCCGGCGACGCGCAGCCTGCCGACACCTTTGTGCCGGATACGGACTGGCAGATCATCGAGACCCCTGAACCCTACTGGCAGGACGACGTTCCCTCCTACGACGAGGAAAACGGCGGTCAGTGGGATCAGCCGTGGGGCCAGCCGGAAGAATCCGGCGAAAGCTCTATCGAGCGCGGCTGGTGACATAGCAGGAAAAGGACGGCGTCCGAAGGAATTTTTCTTTCGGGCGCCGTCCTTTTTCATCCATTCTGATCCTTTGCTGCTGCGGCAGTCGTTTCTTCCTTCCGCCCGACCGCGCCTTCTTCATCCTTTTTGCTCAGTTCTTCCAGCATATCCCGCAGCTTTTTTGGGATGGGCACCCCGCAGCGGCCCAGATTTTCCAGAAGAGACAGAGCCTCGTTGCTGATGTAGAACCACATGACCGCCGTCTGAAACATGGCGCTGCCCTGCCCCACATACCAGTCCAGCAGCACGCTCAGGCCCACCGCCAGCAGAATGACCGCCTTGCGCAGAAGTCCCTTCCAGCCCGCCTGACTGGACAGCCTGCCGTGGGCGCTTTTCCGGCTGCGGCCCAGCGCCGCTGCCAGTACGCCGCTGACGTAGTCCGCCCCCATCAGCGCCGCCAGCAGGAGGGCGGTGCGCCCCTGTCCGCTGGTCATGCCGTGAAGAAATCCGGCGATGGCCGCCCCACCGCCGGCCAAAAGATCCAGAGTATTTGAAAAAAAGTCCCGCATGCTCCGCCACCCCTTCCCGTCTGGCAAGGATATGACGAAGCATGCGGGTTTCATGCGCCGGGCTTATTCGGGCCGGTCCACCACGGGATCGTCGCCCCGGTCGTTCAGGTAGCGGTCGATGATGAAGCGGGGCCGCTGCTTGGTTTCATTGTAAATTTTGCCGATGTACTCGCCGATCACGCCCAGAGACAAAAGCTGGATGCCGCCGATCATCCAGATGGAGGCCAGTGTGCTGGTCCAACCGGCCACGGTGCGCCCGGCGATCCACGAGATCAGTGTGTAGAGCAGCATCACCAGCGAAATGAGAAACACCACGATGCCCGCATTGGTGATCAGCCGAAGCGGCTTGACGGAGAAGCTGGTGATGCCGTCGATGGCAAAGGCCAGCATTTTTTTCAGGGGATACTTGCTTTCCCCGGCGAAGCGCTCGCTGCGCTCGTAAAGCACGGTGTCGCTCTGGAAACCCACCAGGGGAGCCAGTCCCCGCAGGAACAGATTGACCTCCTTGAACTGGGCCAGCGCGTTCAGGGCCCGGTTGCTCATCAGCCGGTAGTCCGCGTGGTTGAAGACGATGTCCACTCCCATGCCGCTCATCAGCCGGTAGAACATCAGCGCGGTTTCCCGTTTGAAGAAGGTGTCCTTTTCCCGCTTGCTGCGCACGCCATAGACGATCTCGCAGCCTTCCCGATGCTTTTCAAGGAATTTGTCCATGGCGTCCATGTCGTCCTGCAGGTCTGCGTCCATGGAAATGCACACGTCGCAGCGGTTCCGGGCCGTCATCAGCCCGGCCAGCAGCGCGTTCTGATGGCCCCGGTTCCGGCTCAGCTTCACGCCCTCAAACAGCGGATTTTCCTTGTGCAGGCCGGAGATCAGCTCCCAAGTGCGGTCTTTGCTGCCGTCGTTCACCAGCAGCACCTTGCTGTCCTCGGAGATCAGCCCTTTTTCCATCAGGCTGCCCATTTTAAGAACCAGCCGCCGGGACGTTTCCGGCAGCACCTCTTCCTCGTTATAACAGGGAATCACGACCATCAGTTTTTCCGCCATGATAAGGCCTCCTTGTCTGAAGGGTTTCCAAAAAAGGGGATCATTCCAGTTCAAAAGGCTCCGATTCCACGGAAAGGATCTGATCCTTCCAGTGGATCTGTACCCGGACGCGGTAGGTACCCGCCGGGGCGGGGGAACCGTCCCGCAGACTGCCGTCCCAGTAGAGCGTGGTGCCCGCCAGCCCCATGGGTCGGGTGGAGCGGCGGTGGCACAGGCGGTCCGTCACCTGTCCTTCCTCGTCCAAAATGGCCACGCTCAGGACGCAGGGATAGTTATGCCCCACAAATACCGCCAGCTCCCGTCCGGTTTCCGGGGCAAAGGAACCGCTGATCTCCACGGTGGGGGCGGAAGGCTCTTCCTCGGGCAGTACGCACAGCACCCGTCCGGCATGGACCCGCAGCTTGCCCCGGTCAATGCTGACCAACTGTACCAGCGCATAGCCGTAAGCGTCGTCGGCCAGCTCGTCCAGCCGGAGGGTACGCTGCTTCCATCCGGCGGAGACCGCGCCCTCCTGGTCGCCGAAGGCGGAGAAGCGCTCGGAGTCGTCGTAGATCAGCTGGGCGTTTTCAAACTCCCACCGGCCCTCCCGGCGGTACACCAGCTGATAGGCCACCCGCACCGGGCGCATGGCAATATATTCGATGGTGATTTCCCGGCTTTCCCGATCCAGGATCAGGTCGGAAAAGGTCACGTCCATGATGGGCGAGCGGGAAAGCCCCGTGGGCAGCGGCTCCGACGGGTCATAACGGAAGACCACAAAGTCGTCGTTCTGGGGATAGACTTGGGGCGTGGAGGCGGCGTGATTCAGCAGCAGGTAGTCGTAAAGCTCCTTCAGGGTGATGCTGCCGTCGTGGTTCTGATCGGCCGGGTAGCCGCAGGCGGCGCTGAGCGCGTCGCACAGGGCCTGCGTAAAGTAAAACGCGCCCTGCTCCTTCTTTCCGACCCCTTCGTCCCCGTCCTCTCCGGCGCTCCAATACCAGCTTTCCTCCCGGGCGCCGCTGGAGGCGATCACCTTGAAATCGTCCCCCAGAAAGCAGGGCGGCTCGTCCCATTCGGTCATGCCCTTGCCGATGAAAGCGCCGCTGTTGCAAGCGTCCAGAATGAGCACCTTCGTGCCCGAAATGCCATCGAAGGCGGCTTCCAGCGCTTTGGGGGTCAGACGGTTCTCCGTCTGGCCGTCGCTTAGAAGCAAGGCAGGTTCCACACCGTTTTCCGGGTCGTATAGGCCGTGGGTGCTGATATACAGGTAGCTGACGTCCCCGTCCTCCGCACCGCCGAAAACCCGCCGGATCAGCTCTGTCAGCTGCTCGACGGAAGAAACGGGTTCGGCGGGGACCATGATCTTTTCCAGCGGCGTCGCCGCCGATTGGAACATTTCCTGCATGGCATAGACGTTGTTGGTGGAGCTGGGGTAGGCGCTGGGCTGGGTGACAAAATCGTCCACGCCGATCAGCAGCGCCCGCTCCCGGCGGACGGAGGCTTCCTCGCCTCGGACGGCAGGAAAAGGCCAAAGCGCCGCAAGGCAGAAAAGCGCCAGCCAAAAAGCGAATCTTCTGCGAAGCGCCAAGCGTCTCCCTCCTCCCCGTCTCATGGATGCACAACGCCTATTGTACACTATTTTCGGCGATTCGTACAGACGGGAAAGGACGGAGAAATCTGGTTATTCCTCCACCAGCCAGTTGTCCGGGTCGTCCCAGAGCTGCTGGCGCAGGAGCCGGGCAATGAGCTGTTGGGTCTCCCGGTCGGCCAGCCCGTTGACGGCATGACCGGGCAGAAATTTCTGCTGCAGCTCCATCACCGCCGCCCGGGTGTGGGAGCCGTAAGCGCCGGTCAGGTGCAGCTCGTCCAGAAAGCCCAGCTGATAAAGGTCCTGCTGAAGGGTCAGCACCTTGTCGCCCTCGTTGCCGGAGCGCATGGTGGTGTCCACCAAATCTTCGCACAGGCCGAAGCCCAGCACTTGACTGTTATCCAGCGGGTAGACCTTCCGCTGCACCCGGTCAGGATTGTTGCCCTCGATGACGTGCAGGTACACATTGCCTTCCGCATCCCGGGAGCAGTACTCGATCAGCGCCACGTGGTCGGTATCCCCGGCAGCGTTGTAGCTGAAAAAAACCAGATCGCCGGAGCGGGGGATGAACTCATTTTTGCTTAAATTATGATCCGCGTCCCGGAGCCACTGCGCGCCCCAGTCCGGGCAGACACCCTTGCGGTAGACGAAACGGCCCCGCTTGATAAACCAGTTCCGGCCCGTGTTCTGGCCGGAATAGTTGGGATAGATCACGTTGAGCAGGTCTTCGCCCTGACTTTGCTGGGTCTGATCCACGCACCAGCAGATGAACTCGGCGCACCACTCCGCATAAGGGTCGCCGGCCCATTCGCCGTATTTGGTGTAGTTCTGCGCCCCCTCGGCGTAGCCCAGCTCGCCCCGGGCCACGTCCAGAAGCCGCTGGACAAAGGCAGGGCGCTCCCCTTCGGGGATGGGGGTATCCGTTTCCTCCCCGAGGGCCGCACCGCCTGCCGAAACCAGCAGGCAGCAGATGGTCAGCGCCGCCGCAAGCCGTTTGATCCACATGATGTCGTTCCCCTTTCCGGCCCGTCAGCGGCCAAAGGCCTCAATGCCCCGCAGCAGCTCAAATTCCCGAATGTTGCGCACGGTGGTGTACATTTTCCGGGTCAGCACGGAGCCGGTGCGGTAGAACAGGCAGACCAGGGGCACATCGTTGGCAAACTGCTGCTGAATGGCCATGGAGGCATAGGCGAAATCCGTCTGATTTTCGCAGGTACGCAGCTGGTCGATCAGATCGGTCATATCGCTGCTGACGTAGCGCATGTAGTTGCCTGTGTTGCCCTTGCGCAGCATGAAGCCGTAATCGGGCACCACATCCATCTGGAAGGCGCACAGGGCCAGCTCGTAAGCGCCGCTCTGGAGCTTGCTCTGCATGTCCTGATAGCTGACGGCAGTGGTCTTGCTGATGCCGATGCCCACTTCCGCCAGCATTTCCTCGATCAGGTTGGCAGTCTCGTAGCGCACGTCGTTGTCCGGGTCCTCATAGGTGATGAGCTGAAGGTACAGGTGCTTCACGTCGTTGCCCACGATCTTGTCCAACGGGCCTTCGTTGTCCAGATCGGTCCAGCCGTCTTCTTCCAGCAGCTGGCGAGCCATGTCCGGGTTGTAGACGAAGGTGCTTTCCAGACTGTCGTCATACAGCCAGCTGTTGGAGGGCACCATGGCGTCGGAATCCAGCGTCATGCCCATATACACGTTGTTGGAGATCTGGTTGACGTTGATGGCGTACCGAATGGCCTGCCGCACCTTCAGGCTTTCCATGGGGAAGGTCTGATGATTCATCAGCAGGCATTCCATCTGCCGGGTGTTGTAGGCGATGGACAGGGAGCTGATGCCGCTTTTGTACTGGGCGGCGGCTACCGAGCGGGTAAAGGCCGTGTCTATCCGACCGTATTCGTAGGCGGTGATGAGTTCCTTATTGCTGGAGAAAAATGAAGCCATGATCTGCTGGACCTGGGGCTGAGTCTGCCACCAGTTGGCGTTGGCGTCCAGCTGCATATAGCTGCCCGGCTCAAAGGCGCTGATGACATA
Source organism: uncultured Clostridia bacterium (assembly GCA_934643535.1). Taxonomy (GTDB): domain Bacteria; phylum Bacillota; class Clostridia; order Christensenellales; family Aristaeellaceae; genus Limiplasma. The sequence goes on from CAKUCE010000084.1 coordinate 8,054, forward strand.
AGGGCCGCTGCCCAGCGGATTGGCCTGCTCCACCTGCGCCGCGGGCACTACGGGGAAGGTCATGCTGTAAAGCACGCCGTAGTATTTCCGGGCGGCCTTGACGATGACGGTGCGCTCGTCCGCCTTGCTGATGGAGCTGATGGTGTAGCGCATGGTCTGGTAGAAGCCGTTGTCCTCGGCTTCCTCGTTTTTGGCCAGCGTCAGCAGGTATTGGGCGCTGGCTACCACATCGTCCGCGGTCAGGGCCGAACCGTCGGAGAAACGCAGGTTTTCCCGCAGGGTGAAGGTCCAGGTCTCCCCGCTGTTGTTCTCCTCCCATTTTTCGGCCAGATAGGGCTGGGGAATGCCGTTGTCGTCCACGGTGACAAGGCTTTCGTACACCACGTTATACAGGGACACCATCCCCGCCTCCTGAGGGGTCAGGGGCCGGATCTCCGTGGTGCGGGTGGACACCATGCCCACCACCAGCGAATCGCCCACGTTTTCCGCCCGCGAAGCCGCAGGGCCGAAAAGCAGACAAAGAACCGTCAAAAGCGCCAGAAGCCGTTTTTTCATGCGTCATCCTCCAAAGCGTCATAATACAGGCGGCGGTAAATGGCAAAATCTCGTTTGACCCGAACGGCGTACTGCTTCGTGGGGCCGTCGGGCAGGTTGTCCAACAGGATGGTCTGGCCGTCGGCGCTGTACAGGGAGGTGTTCAGCCAGTTCTGCACCTGAGTGCCGCCTGCGTGATAGGCCATGGCCACCAGCAGCGGGTCGCCGCGGAAACGCTGGCTCAGTTTGCCCAGATAGTAGCAGCCGAAGGTCACGTTGGTCTCCGCGTCGTAGAGCAGATCGAAGGAATAGTTTTCCACATTCAGCGCCTTGGCGATGTCGGCGGCGGTATCCTCCATGACCTGCATCAGGCCCCTTGCGCCCACGCTGCTTTCCGCGCCGGTGCGGAAGGAACTTTCGTTAAAGACGATGGCCTCCACAAAGGCCGGATTCAGGTTGTTCTTGCGGGCCTCCCGCTCGATCAGCTCCCGGTATTCCAGCGGGTGCTTTTCCCGGATGCCAATCCGCGCCTGCGCCCGTTCCTGCACCACTTGTTGGGTCTGAGTCTGGAAATTCAGCTGCATCAGCCACAGCCCCACCGCAATGGCAGCCATGGCGAACACGGCGATGCCCAGCCACGGGATGCGGAATCGGGGCGATGTTTCCTCTTCCGGCTCTTCCAGCCGGGCAGGGGCGCGGCGGGGCTCCTCCCGCACTTCATAAGGGGAAGCGTAGGGATTTTCCCTTGCTTCGCCGGGAGCGCCCCAAGCCTGAGCTGCTTGCCGGTAGGCCTGCCCGCGATTTCGGGCGGCTTCCTGCCGGGCCAGTGCTTCTTCTGCCGCCTGGGCCCGGCGCTGGCGTTCTTCTTCCGTCAGCTGGCGGCGATAGGCGTATTCCTCCCGGTTGGGGGGATAAGAGCGCCGGTCGCTGGCAGGTTCGCCGCTCAAGCTGCGCCGGTATTCCTCCTGCCGCCCCTCGCTGACCGCCTGCTGCGCGCCGTGCCGACGGCGGCGGGAGATGACTTCCTGCTTTTCATCCAGCTCCCGCTGCTCCTGCAGAAGCTCCGGGGGATAGCCCGCCTCGGCGTAGCGGTCGGCGGATCCCTGAAAGCGATGCTCATGCCGGGGTTCCGTCCGCCGGGCCATGGGACGGCCCAGCGGATCATACTGCACGGGCTGGTCATCTTCCTCCACTTCCACCCGGGGTGCGGCCTGCACCTTGGGGGCGCGGCGCATCCGATCGTCGGTGGTGGAGGCGTTCTGCTGGGCCACCCGGTACCATTCGGGCAGCTTGGCCATGGCGGGCGGGTCGAACTGGGACCCGTCCTCCGTGACGATGATCTGCGGCTCCGGCTGGGGCTGGCTCCTGTGGCGCGCGGCGGGGCGGTCGTAGGGGTTCTCCGGGATGGCTTCTTCCTCCCGGGTGGGGAGCATCTGCACGGTGCCGCTCCGGTCGGGGGAACGCATGGGCGCGCGGGTGCCGTAAGCGTCTACCCGCTCCCGGTCGTAGGGGTCGGCCCGGTGGCGGATCAGGGGCCGGGGCGCGGCCTGTTCGTCCTCCTCGTGGATATTCTTCTGCTGGGCCCGCCTGCGGCCTTCGTTCACCGAGGACACGTAGGAATAATCAACGGGCGCGCCGCTGTCGTCGTCCGGGCAGCGGATGGGGTAGGGGGGATGGATCATAGGCTCTCCTTTATGCTTGAGCTTCCTCCAGCCATTGCCGGTAGAGGTGGCCCATCAGGGCGCGCAGTTCTTCCAGCGGTCGGTCGGTGGAAATGGTTCGGTCGGCCAGCTTTTCCTTTTCGCACAAGGGCATCTGGCTTTGGATGCGGCGCATGGCCTGCTCCTCCGTCAGGCCGTTCCGGGTCATGAGCCGTTTCAACTGTACCGGAAGGGGGGCGGAAACGCAAACGGTTTCGTCCGCCAGCCGGTCAAGGCCGGTTTCGAACAGCAGCGGCACATCCAATACAACGACGGACGCGCCGGAATCCCGGCAGCGTTCAATCTCGCTTTGCATCTGCTCAATAATGAGCGGATGGGTAATGGCGTTGAGCTTTTGGAGCTGCTCCGGGTCTTGAAACACCTTTGCGGCCAGTGCGGCGCGGTTCAGGGTCTGGCCGTCCTGAAAGACCTCGCCGCCGAAGGCCTCCCGGAGGGCGGGAAGGGCCTTTCCACCGGGGGCGGTGAGGCCTCGGCTGATGGCGTCCGCGTCGATGACGGGCGCGCCGAGGTCACGGAGCATCTCTGCGAGGGTGGATTTACCGCAGGCGATACCGCCGGTGAGGGCGATGATCTTCATGGGGGCCTCCTTAGGAAAAAGGGAATGGAGAAAGGAAATTTCCCATCAGGGGATTGACGCGCCGGCTGCAGCGCGGGTGGTGGGCTGCCGCCCTATGGGTTTCTCGCCAGCTTCGGTGCCCGAAGGTTTCCAAAGGGCGAGCGGAAAGCCCTTTGGTGCGCCCGCT
>CAKUCE010000085.1 GCA_934643535.1 uncultured Clostridia bacterium
TCGGCATCCCCGGCATTGCGGACGCGAAAACCGGCAACGTCATTTTCTGCACCAACATGGGCTGGAAGGACGTTCCCCTGCGCAGCGAGCTGCAGAAATACATCAACAAGCCCGTCTTTATTGACAACGACGCCACCGTGGCCGGCTTTGCCGAGAGCGTGGCGGGCGTGAGCAAGGGCACTTCTTCCAGCGTGTTCCTGACGCTGGGCACCGGCGTGGGCGGCGGCATCGTCATCAACGGCCGTCCGTGGAGCGGCTTCCACGGCGTGGGCAGCGAGATCGGCCACATTCCCATGGACATCGGTGGCGTGCCCTGCACCTGCGGCAACGAAGGCTGCCTGGAGCGCTACTGCAGCGCCACGGCCATCATCCGGATGGGCAAGCAGATTCTCCAGCAACATCCCGAAAGCCTGATGATGGAAATGGTAGGAGGTGACCCGGAAAAGCTCAACGCCAAGATCGTGTTCGACGCGGCGCGAGAGCTGGATAATGCGGCCATGAAGGTGTTCACCACCTATGTGGATTATCTGGCCAAGGCCTGCTACACCATCATTGCCTTCCTGGATCCCGAGGTCATCGTTCTGGGCGGCGGTGTCAGCAAGGCCGGAGCCTTCCTGCTGGACGCGGTGCGCGCCCGGGTTCCCAAATATCTGCTGTTCAAAACGCTGCCCTATTCCCGCATTGAACTGGCCCGTCTTGGCGCGGACGCCGGCATGATCGGCGCGGCCATGCTGGGCAAGCACGCCTGATTCCCATTGCTGAGGAGGAAAACATTGATGAAAGATACCAGCATCCGCGAGCTGTTCCATCAGCCGCCGACCGAGACCCTGACCGACGTTTCCGTTTCCGGCTGGGTGCGCACTGTGCGCGACAGCAAAGCCTTCGGCTTTATCGAGCTGAACGATGGCACCTACTTCAAGAATCTGCAGATCGTGCTGGAGGACGGCAAAACGGCGGATTTCGCCAATGCGCTGAAGGTCACGCTGGGCAGCGCCATCCGGGCAAAGGGCGATCTGGTGCCCACCCCCGGCATGAAGCAGCCCTTTGAGCTCAAGGCCAAGGAAATCGAAGTAGTGGGCCTGTGCTCTCCCGACTACCCCCTGCAGAAAAAACGCCATTCCTTCGAATATCTGCGCACCATCGCCCATCTGCGGCCCCGGACGAACACCTTCTACGCCGTGTTCCGCATCCGCTCGCTGGCGGCGCAGCTGCTCCACGCTTTCTTTGCGGAGCGGGGCTTCGTCTACGTCCATACGCCCCTTATCACCACCAGCGACTGCGAAGGCGCGGGCGAAATGTTCCAGGTGACCACCCTGCCGCTGGAAAATGTGCCCAAGACCGAAAGCGGCGAAGTGGACTACTCGCAGGATTTCTTCTGCAAGCCCGCCAACCTGACCGTCAGCGGCCAGCTGAATGTGGAAACCTTCTGCCAGGCCTTCCGCAACGTCTACACCTTCGGCCCCACCTTCCGCGCCGAAAAGAGCAACACGCCCCGTCATGCCGCCGAATTCTGGATGGTCGAGCCGGAGATCGCCTTTGCCGACCTGTTTGACGATATGGCGCTGGCTGAGGATATGCTCAAGTACGTCATCACCCACATTCTGGCCGAAGCGCCCGAAGAAATGGCCTTCCTGGACAGCTTTGTGGAAAAGGGCCTGATCGAAAAGCTGACTGCCATCGCCGGAAGCGACTTTGCCCGCTGCACCTACACCGAGGCCATTGAGATTCTGCAAAAGAGCGGTCAGAAGTTCGAATACCCTGTCAGCTGGGGCATCGACCTGCAGACTGAGCATGAGCGCTATCTGACCGAGAAGCATTTCCAGAAGCCCGTGTTCGTCTACGATTATCCCAAGGACATCAAGGCCTTCTATATGCGCCTGAACGACGACGGCAAAACCGTAGCCGCCACCGACATGCTGGTGCCCGGCATCGGCGAGCTGATTGGCGGCAGCCAGCGTGAAGAGCGTTTGGACGTTCTGACCCGCCGCATTCAGGAGCTGGGCATGAACGAGGAGGAGTATTCCTTCTATCTGGATACCCGCCGCTACGGCACCCATCCCCACGCGGGCTTCGGTCTGGGCTTCGAGCGTCTGGTGATGTACCTGACGGGCATCACCAACATTCGCGACGTTCTGCCCTTCCCCCGCACCACCGGCAGCGCAGAATATTGATTTTTCCCCATTCCAAAAACAGCGGAGCTTCGGCCCCGCTGTTTTTGGGCAGCGGCCAAGGACATAGGCAGCGCTCGACGGTGCATACATCATCTGCGGCAGTCCCTCGGCTCCCTCTGCCGTGGGAGAGAAAAAAGCGAATTTATTTCTATAGATTCGCAGTATTTTCTGTTTCTCTGCCTTGACTGTAAGGAAAAATAACATGTCAAGAATAGAAGAAGTTGAGCTTACCAATATGTGTATGATCTGCGACGGCAAAGGGAATGTGCTGGTGCAGAACAAGGTGAACCACCCCACCTGGCACGGATGGAATTTCCCGGGCGGTCACGTTGAAAAGGGTGAATACGTTACCCCCTCCGTTATCCGTGAAATGCAGGAAGAAACAGGTCTGACGGTTGAAGCTCCAAAGCTTTGCGGCATCAAAGAATTTCATAAGCTAAAGGATGGGAAGCGGTATATCGTTTTCCTTTACGTTGCAGACAAGTTTACGGGCGAACTGAAAGCTTCAGATGAAGGGGAGATATTCTGGTATCCTCTCTCTGAGCTTGCGGAGTCGGACAAGCTGATTGACGGCTTTAGCGAAATGCTTCCCGTGTTCATAAACCATAAAATCAGCGAGATTTATTATGAAAAAACTGCTGACGATTTCGAAACAATCTATTGTTGAGGATAGAATTATGGAACCGTTTCCTATAAGCAAGCGGCAAGCGTAAGCATAAGGTGCATATTGAATGATGACCTCGTTGGCTGTATTCCCGTAGATGAACCGATAAAAGCGGAACAGGCATGATCGAATCATGCCTGTTCCAAAAAATTTGCCTGTTGCTGTTTTACGACCCCTTGGCATTCGGCCCGCTGTTTTTTTATCTTCCGACCCGGAAATCTTCAAACAGCGCCTCTCCGGCTCCGGGCAGCGCCAGCCCATACATACCGTGGTCATATGGGACCTCCGCTTCGACTCTTTTCTGCCCGTCAATGAAAAGCGCGACGTTTTTGCCCTGTACGGCGGCTTTCAACTCGTAGCACTGTCCCGGTTTCCAGTCAAGCGGCATCTCTGCCAACGGCTGATAGCCATCCGGCCCGCCCAGCAGGATTCCTGCTTTTCCCGGTGCGGTCAGGCCCGCCAGCACATGCCGCAGGGTTCCCATTCCCCGTACCAGCAGACAGGCCCCGCCCTCCACCGGCGTTGCCCGGCAGGAAAGCGTCAGATCAGCCGCGTCATAGGCTCCTGTGAAGCTCTGGGCGCATTCCTCGCACAGAGCGTGAATGGCACCGCCTTCCAGCGTCCACTGACCGCGATTGTGGGCAAAGGGCGTCAGGTTGCCCAGCTCCACATGGCTCTGGGCGAAGTCCAGCCGGTACTCGGCGTTCCCTGTCACACGAATTTCGTCCACAAAGAATCGTCCAAGATCGCGGGAAGCCTCGCCGGTGTTCACCGAATCAGAAAACACCCGCAGCCCCACTTCTTCGATGATCCCGCCGTCCACCTCCGGGATGGGAAAGCGGATCTCATTCCAGCGGCCATTTTCAGGCAGAAAATCCTCACCCTCATAATCCCGGTGATCGAAGGCTGTGCGCACGTAAGGCCGCATTCGAAGCGGCTCTGCGCCGGCCCATTTTTCCATCAAAAGCTGCATGGATAAGGTCTGACCCGGATATACCTTCGGCGAGAAAACCGGGCTGTAGCGTCCGTCTTCAAACTCCGCTCTTGTATAGAAGCTCTTGAAATACAAACGGGTCTCCATACCCTTTTGCAGCCGGTTGAAGACCGCCTGCAGGGAACGCTTTCCCCGATAGCTCCGCGCCGTGCTATTGCTCAGCTGCAGCACAAAGGGATTGCTGACCTGCATCCCATGAGTGGAGCCCGGCAGTTCAAAGTCGAAATACAGCCCTTCTTCCGCGCGAAGCTCCTCCGGCACAGGCCGGCCCAGCAGTTCGCAGCCCCGCCTGGCGATCCTCTTCGCCAGCGACGGCAGGTCGCACTGGTTGATTTCCCCGCTGACCCCGGAAAGAATGGCCGTGTCGTGAAAGGGCTCCCGATAGCAGGGGTCGATGGGTTCCAGCCCGCCGAAAGCGCCCAGAATGGAGCCCACATTTCCCGCGTTGCAGTCCGTATCCCAGCCCGCCAGCGTGGCGATCTCCGCGCCCCGGTTCAGGTCGCCGCCGCTGTACAGAAGCGCCATCACGCAAATACCTGCGTTGGGGATCATGGGACAAACGCCGGAGTATCGGTCATAGCCCCAATTCTTTTCCAGCATGTCCCGGCATTCTCGCCAGCCCTGAGGATGGGCGTGGTAGAAATCCAGCACGGCGTTCGTTACCCGGGCGTAATCGCCGTCTTCCGGGATGGTGCGAAGGGCGCGCAGCACGATTTCTTCCGTCGTCCGGCTGGTGAAAGCCGCCGCATTGGCTGCCGCCATGAACCGTCCTCCGGACACGCCGTCGTCAAAATGAGCCACTGCCGCCAGCCGTGCGCCCAGTTCCGCGGCACGCTCATCCTGTCCCGGCAGCGCCAGGCCCAGAAAATCCACGAAGATCTGTCCGCCGACGCTTTCGTCCTCGTCCTTCAATCCCCGCAGTTCCTCCCGCTTCAGGGGCAGGGACGCGCCGGAGCGGATCAGATGATAGGACGTATGGCTGGTGGATTTGCCCACGCCGCCCCACCAGAAGAAGCCCTTGCCCTCCCGCACGAAGTCCACCCACGCGTGGGCAAAGTCCAACAGCTGCGGATCCTCCTTTTCTTCCAGCACCTGAAAGAAATACGCCGGGCCGTTGATGTCGTCATCCGCGCCGAAAACCCGATAGGGCCGCAGATATCCGTGAATTTTCTCCCCATACACGGCCCGGATGCGCTCGTAGGTCCAGCTTTCCGCCTCCACCGGCGCGCCCAGCCGCACGCCGATGCACTTGCCCAGCACGGCGGCATACACCCGCTCTTCATAGTTTCCCGGAAGCATTTTCTCACCTCACTAAAAAAGCGGGAAGGGAGGGACGGCGGGGGCTATGCGCCCCCGAACCCCGCAGCAGGAGGCAGTGCCTCCTGCACCTCCCCTTTGACTGCGCAAAGCGCAGTCAATGAGGGGTCAAGGGCAAAGCCCTTGTCAGGGTGCAGGGGTGAAACCCCTGCGTCGTCCCTTCCTTCCCGCGTGGAATGTTGATTATTCCATCACGGTTCCCAGATACTCGCTGATCTTGTCAGCACCGGCTGCGTTCCAAGCTTCCACGAAAGCGGTCCAGTCGCTGTCGGTGTTCTTGTCGCCGCGGATCACGTCCACCGCGTACTCGTTGAACAGGCTGATCATGGCGTCCCAGTAAGCGGAGTATTCGCTGGGCAGGGTCACGGCGTTGTCCGCCAGGAAGTACTCGCTGGCGATATCCAGAGAGGTCAGGCCCGCTTCGCCCATAGGAGCGTCGGCTTCGTAGGGGATGTTTTCCAGACCGATCAGGCTGTCGTAGAACACGCCGTACCAGTCGGGAGCGCCTTCGATGGGCACGATCTTGTTATCCACGATGTTGTAGTGGAAGCCTTCCACACCGTAGAGATCCAACACGCGGCCCTCGGGGCTGGCCATAAAATCGAAGATGGCGAAAGCGGCTTCCTTCACTTCGGAGTCAGCGCTGATAACGCGGCCGCGTTCTTCCTTGGACACGTCCACCGCGGCGCAGTACTGGCCCAGTTCAGACTTGGCGGGAGGCAGCACGGTCAGGGCCGCGTCCGCGCCGTTGGTGGCCTGCATGGAGTTGTCATACACGTTGATGGTCGCGCCGGTCTTGCCGATCAGCATAGCGGCCTTGCCGGAGTAGAACTTCTCTTCGGCCACGTCCCAGGTGTTGGTCAGATATTCGGGATCGATCATGCCATCAGCATACAGCTGAGCGTAGAAGGCCAGCAGGTTCTTCATTTCGTCGGTCACATACTTGTAGACCCACTTGCCGTCTTCGGTCTTGACCAGGGTGGTGGTCACGCCGAAGGCCGCTCCGAACACGCTGTCCAGACGGCTGTGGTCGCCGTACACGCAGATGGGGTATTCGCACAGGCCCTTGTCCTTCAGCTCTTTGAAGAAGGCCAGATAGTTGTCCACGGTGGGATCGGCCATCAGGGTCTCATAGCTGTCCAGTTGGGCCACCCAGTCCTTGCGGATAACGGGGCTGAACACCGCGATGGGCGCGGCGGCCAGCAGGTAGGGATGATTCTCCAGACGGGCGGTGTTGTGCGCGTACATGATGTTCTTCAGGTACTGAGAGCCGTCCACGTAAGGCTTCATGTCCTCCAGGAAGCCCTGCTCGGCGGCGGTGGAGTCGGTGTTGCCCTGGAAGTACAGGATGTCAGCCTTCAGCACTTCGTTGATGACGGCCAGCGGCATCACTTCCACGTACTTGCCGGCGGGAGCGTCGACAAAGGAGAAGTCCACGTACATGCCCTGTTCGGCCATCTTTTCATTCAGCGCCTTGCAGAAAGCCTGACCGGCGGGATCGTCGGCGGGCATATCCTTCAGCAGCATCGTGACCTTCACGGGAGCGTCGGGGGTGCCGATGTCCGCCAGAGCCGCGGTGCAGCTCAGCAGCATGGCAAGGGCCAGCAGCAGAGAAACCAGTTTCTTCATTGAGATACCCTCCTTCAAGATATGATGAATGGGCCGGACGGCTTATTCCTTAACGCCGCCCTCCATGACATCCTTGGCATAGAACTTGAGCGCAAAGGGATAGATCAGCAAAATCGGCGCTACGCCCACTACGATTGCCGCGCTCTTGAGCGAATTGTAGTTGACGTTGGCCAGCTCCGTCTTGTTCATCATGTTGGAAAAGCCGATCAGGTCGGTAATATCGCCCTGCACGACGAACTTCCGGATGAGCACCTGCAAGGTGGTCTTATCCGGCGAAAGCAGGTACAGCCCCGCCTTGAAGTATTCGTTCCACCGGGCCACGGCGTAGAACATGGCGATGGTGGCGATGCCGGTCTTGGCCAGCGGAATCACGATGGAGAACAGAATCCGCAGGTGGCTTGCGCCGTCGATGCGGGCCGCTTCGATCAGGGATTCCGGCACTTCCTCAATGAAACGCCGCAGGATGAACAGGTAGTACACGTTCACCGCGCCGACCAGGATCACGCTCCACATGCTGTCGATCAGCTTGAGCTGCTTCACCACCAGATATTCGGGCATCAGGCCGGGGTTGAAGAGCATCATGACGATAAAGAATCCCATGAAGAACTTCTTGCCCACCAGCCGGGGCCGGGTGACGGCATAGGCCGCCATCAGGGTGATGAGCAGGTTGACCGCCGTTCCCAGTACGGTGATGACGATATTGTTCCACAGGGAAGGAAGGATCAGCCGGTTGGAAAACACCACCTGATAATTGAGCAGCGTCGGGTCAGAGGGCCACAGGGAGAAGCCGTGCATCTGCAGCGCGCCCTTAGCGCTGGCAAAGGAGCGGGCCGCCAGATTGATGACCGGCACCGCCACCGTCAGCACAATGGCCAGAAAGAATACGTTCAGCAGCATTTGTCCGAAGGAAAAGCGCTTTCTGCCAACATTCATCTTCAGCACTCTCCTTTCTTACCACACGCCCGTGCCGGTGAGCTTTTTGGATACCCCGTGGGTAATCAGCACCAGCACGACGCCCACCACGCCCTTGAGCAGGCCCACGGCAGTGGAGACTTCATACTGACCCTGGGTCAGACCAAGGCGGTAGATGTAGGTATCCAGAATGTCGATGGTGGAGTTAACCGCGTCGTTGGTGAAGTTGAACACCTGATCGAAGCCCGCGTCCAGGAAGAAGCCCAGATTCAGGATGAAGGTCGTCACCATGGGGGTAATCAGCGCCGGAAGTACCACATAGCGGATCACCTGCAGCCGGGTCGCACCGTCCATGTAGGCCGCTTCATACAGCGACTGGTTGATGCCGATGATCGCAGCAAAGTAGATGATGGAATCCCAGCCCAGCGAACGCCACAGGGACGAGGCGAACAGCACGCCCATGATGGTTTCCTTCTGCGTCATGTAGTCCACGGCAGGCAGGCCGAACAGGGCGCGGAAATCGTTGAGAATGCCGCCGGTCGGCGAAAGAATGTTGATAAAGATGCCCGCGATGACCACCCATGACAGAAAGTGGGGCAAATAGGTGCTCACCTGCACCAGCCGGCGCATCCGGCTGGAACGCAGCTCGTTGAGCAGGATGGCGAAGGCCACCGAGAAGGGGAACATCAGCACATACTTCATGAAGCTGATGCGCATGGTGTTGCCCAGAATGGTGAAAAACCCGTTGGAGGAAAAAATGATCTCAAACCACTTCATCCCCGCCCAGGTCCATGCGGAGCGGGCCTTGTAGTTGAAGAAGGCCAGCCGCATGTTCCAGATGGGCCACAGGCGGAAGAACACGAAATACAGCATGGCGGGCGCCAGCAGCAGGTACAGCACCCGATCCTGCCATATCCGCGTCAAAATTCTCTGTCCCTTGGATTTGGGCCGCTGTTTCAGACTGGTCTGCATGGGCCGCTCCTTTCCGTTCCTTGTGTTATTCCAGAATCAGCTTGCACAGGTCATCGGCCACTGCCAGCATATCCACGCCCTTGGCGAAGGTCAGGCAGGTGCCGGTGGGATAGCGGGGCTTCTCCACCCAGTGGGCGGGGATGGTGGAAGCGCCGTACTTCGCGCCCAGAATGGAGCCTACGATGGCGCCGATGGTGTCCGCATCCCGACCGAAGTTGCCCGCAGCCACTACGCCGGTACGGAAATCGCCGTTGACCAGCTTCAGTACGCCGAAAGCCTCGGCCACCGCTTCGGAGACCGTGGCCTTGTAGGAGCACCACAGCTCGTCGTGCAGGGGCATCCACGCGTTCAGGAAGCTGCCTTCCGCCCGGTCCACAATGGCGAAAGCCTTTTCCATGGCCGCCCGGAACCAGGTTCCTTCGGGGATGGGCTTCATGGCAGCAGCCAGAATCTCTTCGATGGTTCCGTCCGCCATGGCGCAGGCCACGGCAGCGGCGACCGCCTGTGCGCCCCAGATGCCCTCGCCGTAATGGCTGATATGTGCGTCGGTCTCCGCCATGGCGATGGCCGCGTCAATATCGCCTGCGCAGTACACACCCACGGGCGCGATGCGCATGGCCGCGCCGTCGGAGTGGCAATAGCTGTTGTACTGGCCGGACAGCGGAGGCCGCAGACCCCGGCGCAGGTTGCGGCTGGCCTCAAATTCGGACGCGCCGCCCCGCTTGAATTCATCCTGCGTGGCCACGTTTTCCAGCCACGCGTTCACCACATGCTCGTCGGTCAGCCGGCCCTTGCATTCCAGAATGGTCCGGGCGGTCAGCAGGGCGAACTCCGTATCATCGGTAGACCAGGACGCGCCCTTGTGGAAATCGGTGGTGATGCCGTAGCTCAGCTGATTGTCCGGCTTGCGGGAAGCGTCGCCGAAGGAATCGCCGATGGCAATGCCGATGATCGCGCCCCGGCATTTATCCCTGAGAAGCTCCGGATTCTGTTTCAATTCCTGTCTGGTTTTCATGGATGTACTCCTTTATTGCTTTTCCGTTTTTTATCGTTCTTCAAGGGTCAAATTGCCGAAGGCTGTGCGGCCCATGGCGTACTGGGCGTACCCTGCCATGCCGTAGGCGCAGGCGGTATCGTCCCGGATGGAAAGAGACTCCCCGCCGTCCACCGTCAGGGTAAAGGTCTGGCCCTCCGCCGCCAGCGTCAGGGCGTATTCATGGTCCTCCCGCCAGTCAAAGGGCCGGGAGGTCAGCAGCCGCCATACGCCATGGACGGTCTTGCCGATGACCAGCGAACGAACGCCGTCCACTGCGCCGAAACCGCCGTACACGCCCCGCTGGGCTCCCTGCACGCGGACGCTCATCAGGTGGCTTGTGCCGGAAAGAGGGGTGACCGTGCCGGAAACCTTCATATCCCGGGCAAAATAGGGGCCGGTCATGGCTTCGGCATGGCCCAGGCTCATGGCCTCCATGCGGCCATCGACCAGTTCCCACGCGCCGTGGTTGTGGCTGAAGGGCAGCACGGATGCAAATTCCTTTTTGCTCAGGCTCAGGTCCAGCGTACAGTGGCCCTTGCCTTCCAGACGGAAATCCGTCAGGTACAGCGAACCAGCATCGTACAGCTTGGCCTGAGACAGGCTGGTCAGCTTCAGTCCCACCTCTTCGATCACGCCGCCCTCCACCTCCGGCAGCGTAAAGGAAAGGGTCTGGGAATCAAAGGAATCCGAGAATACGACGGGTTTCAGCAGGATTTCCCGGCCGGTAAAGGTTTCCTTTACATAAGGAGTCAGGCTGAGCTGATCGCCATGCAGCCGTTCCAGCGCCACCGTGAAGGAAGCCGTCTGCCCCGGGTAGGCCAGCGGAGAGAACACGGGCATATAGCGCTCGTCGTCAAAATCCCGGCGGCGATAGAAGGTCTTCACAAACAGGTTGAAGCCCTGGCCCCGGATCAGCTTCTCATAGAAGCAGCGGAGGGAACCGCCGTGTTCCGGGCTGGCCTGCGCCATGCAGCGGATCGGGTCGGACACATGGAAGCCATGGGTCGCGCCGGGCAGGGTGAAGTCGTAGTGCAGCGTTCCGTCCTGTGCCGGAGGCTCCGGGCATTCCTCGCCTGCCAGACGGCAGGCCAGTCCGAACAGCTTTTTGCTGTAGCTGGGAATATCCAGAATGTTCAGATAACCGGAAATGCCGGAAAGCACAATCTCGTCGTTGATGGGGCCGCGGTAACATTCGTCAATGCCCTGCGGGCCCACGGCCACGCCCAGAATGGTGCCCACGTTGCCCGCGTTGCAGTCCGTGTCCCAGCCGCACATGGAGGCCAGTTCGATGGTGCGGGC
>CAKUCE010000086.1 GCA_934643535.1 uncultured Clostridia bacterium
GCGTCAATCCCCTCCGGGGCAGGGGAGTATGCGCCTGCGGGCGCACCAAAGGGCTTTCCGCCCGCCCTTTGGAAACCTTCGGGCACCGAAGCTGGCGAGAAAACCAGAGAGGATAGCGAGCCCTGCTCCCGCGCCGTAGCCGGCGCGTCATTCCCCACCCGGGGCAGGGGGCTGCGCCAGCGGGCGCACGGGGGCTTTTCTCAGGGCAAACAAGCGTCAGATCAAAACTCCGCTAACGCCACTTCATTCCCATGTTCCCGTAGAAGCCGGATCAAATCCTCCGTGCGAAGCCAGATCGTGGCGGTGTTGTCGTTGGGATGAACACCGACCAGCCCGTCCGCCAGATCACGATCCATAAATAGCTTCACCCGGCAGGAGGCGTCGTTCAGGAGACCCAGAGGCGTGACCGCGCCGGGATAAAGCCCCAGAAGCTCGCTGAGTTCCTCGGCGGAAGCAAAGGTCAGCGGCCGCGTCTGATGTTCACGGCGGAACGCCTTCAGATCCACCCGCTTTTCTCCGAAAACCGTCAGCAGGTAATAGCAGCGCCGCTTGTCGTCCCGGATAAACAGATTCTTTGCATCGGCTTCCGGGTGAGGCAACGGGATCTCCGCCAGCTCGGCTATGTTGTAGACGGCCTTGTGTTCGGTTATTTCAAAGGGGATGTTTTTGGAACGCAAAAGGGCATAAATCTCCTGCTTATTCATGAAAAAACTCCTTTATTATAAACGAAATTGCGGTTCACCGAGCGCCCGGCATGAAGCAGCGCTCACACAGGGCATCCCCCAGGCAGCGCCCGCTCCATGGCTTCAACGACCTGCCCGGAGCCTGACTTCATGTCCGCCAGAAAGGCGATGACCGTTCCTTCCTTCGGAAAAACGAAACACTTTTGTCCCCATTTGCCGTTGAGACTGAAACCGTCCCTATATTTCCAGAAGAAAAGCCCATATCCGTCTTCCCGATTTGGCTGGAGCGCGGAACAGGCTAACGCCAGATATTCCTCCGATACGATGCGCCTGCCCTGATATACGCCGCCCTGACAAAGCATCAGACCAATGCGGCTCAGCTCGTCCACGGAAAGTTTCATTCCGGAAGCACCATAAAAATAGCCGTCGGGACAGCGGGCCATCTCCGCATCAAAAATGCCCAGCGGTTCCAGCACACGCCGCTGAAGGAAGGCTCCTGCATCCTCACCCAACGCTTCCGTAAGGGCTGCGCCTGTCAGACAGGCAGGAATGTTGCTGTAGTGAAAGCGCGGCTCGTTCGGATTTTCGATCGGACAGTTCAACGAAAAACGTAAGTAGCTGTCTCCTTCGGGCCGGAAGGGGAAGCCGTCCACCGACATGGTCATGAGGCGGAGAAGCGTTAACGGCGCGAAGGCCTTTCGCTGCTCTGCGGACAGTTCCGTCAGAAAACGTCCGGGAAGATAATCCAGCACACACCGGTCGAGGCGGAGCCTGCCTTCATCCCGGGCAATGCCGACAGCAATGGAAAGCAGGGATTTGGTGATGGAATAGATGGGATAGCGGCAGGAAACGTCTCCCCATTGATGAAGAAGCACGCCGCTTTGATAAAGCTGAACGCCGTGTACGGCCCATCCATTGCGGAGGATCTCACTGATAAAGGCATCAAAGTTCATGGAAAAACTCCTTCCGGAACGGAATTGCGATTATTTTACCACGAACGCCCGGCAGGGGCAAGAAACGTCAAATTCCGTCTGCGGGAAGTGACGAAAAAACTTGACAAACCATTTGACCAATCGTATAATACAAAATGGTCACGCTACAAGGAGGATGCTATGGAACTGGATGTTTCAAAAGGATTTTTGAAGCCCGCCGAGGCCTTCCCCTTTGAAGCGGAGGTCGTTCTCCCGCCGCAGGAGGTGAACGGCGAAACCGTTTCCTTCGATCCGGTGGCACTGCAAGGCACCTACACCGTCTACGACGGTACGGTCAAGCTGGAGGGCGAACTGGAAACGGCCGCTCATGCCCGGTGCGCGCTGTGTATGCAGCCCGCCGATTTCCCCGTTCATGTGAAGTTCTCCGAGGACTTCCGCAAGGACGCGGATGAAATGGAGGACGAGTTCTTCCGCTTCGAGGGCAAGAAAGTGCCGTTGGATCACATGACGCTGACGCTGGTCGTGCTGGAGCTGCCCATGCGCTTTGAGTGCAGAGAGGGCTGCCCCGGAAGCGAAGAGCTGAAGGCGTGGAACGAAAACAACCCCGTAAGCTCGAACGACGCGGGAGCGTCCACTCAGCACCCCTTCGAGGCGTTGCGGAGCTTGCTAGAACCCCGGGAGTAACCCGGAAAGGCCGTCTTCATGATGGCGCAGGACGATTCGAGGAGGTGTAACAATGGCTCTTCCCAAGGGAAAAATTTCCAAGGCTCGTGGTCGCAGCCGTCGCGCAAACTGGAAGCTGACCCTGCCCGGCATCGTCGAATGCCCGCAGTGCCACGAAAAGAAGCTCGCCCACCGCGTGTGCAAGAACTGCGGCTACTATAAGGGCGTGCAGGTCATCGACATGACCGAAAAGCAGGAAAAGGCCTGATCGACCTCTTCCGCTATTGCTGGATAGGGCTGCTGGGGTTCCAGACAGCCCTATGATTCTTACCCGAAGAACGGGAGGAGTACCCTTCACGGCGCTTCAGAGAGAGCTGCTCATGGGCTGAAAGGCGGCTTGGATGCTTTTGGAGGGGAAGGTCGCCCGGGAGGGGGCGGGATGAAGGGGAAAAGCGTCCCTTAGTTTCGCCGTGGGCGCACGTTACAGCGCACAGAGGCGGTTTTTCTGCTGCAGCAAAAAGACCGCGAAATAAGGTGGTACCACGGAGCCGCTCCGTCCTTTGCATGGGATGGAGCGGCTTTTGTCGTAGAAGCCTTCTGCGTGAAGCGGATTCACGCGGTGCTGTCAGGCAGTGAAGAAAGGATGGAAGAATATGGCTGAGAATCAGGAATTCACCATGGAAAAGGTGTACAATCCTCAGCAGATCGAGGATAAGCTCTACAAAATGTGGGAGGAAAGCGGCGCGTTTGTGGCCCACCGCGAGGAGGGCAGGAAGCCCTTTACCATCGTGATGCCGCCCCCCAATATCACCGGCCAGCTGCATATGGGTCACGCCATGGACTGTCTTCTGCAGGACGCGCCGATCCGTTATCACCGCATGAAGGGCGACCCCACCCTGTGGCTGCCCGGCACCGACCACGCCTCCATCGCCACCGAGGTGAAGGTGGTGGACGCCATGGCCAAGGAAGGGCTGACCAAGGAAATGGTAGGCCGCGAGGGCTTTCTGGAGCGGGCCTGGGCATGGAAAAAAGAGTACGGCGGACGGATCAACCGCCAGCAGCGCCGTCTGGGCGCCAGCTGCGACTGGAGCCGGGAACGCTTCACCATGGACGAGGGCTGCAATGAGGCCGTGCGCGAGGTGTTCGTGCGCCTGTACGAAAAGGGCCTGATCTACCGCGGCAACCGCATCATCAACTGGTGCCCCGAGTGCCAGACCGCCCTGTCCGACGCAGAGGTGGAGTATGAGGAGCAGGCCAGCCATCTGTGGCATATCCGCTATCCCGGCGCGGACGGCGGCGAGGGCGTGATCGTCGCCACCACCCGCCCCGAGACCATGCTGGGCGATACCGGCGTGGCCGTGAACCCCAACGACGAGCGCTACACCGATCTGGTGGGCAAGAAGGTCATCCTGCCGCTGGTGAACCGGGAGATTCCCGTGGTGGCCGACGATTATGTGGATAGGGAGTTCGGCACCGGCGCGGTGAAGATGACCCCCGCTCACGACCCCAACGACTTTGAGGTGGGCAAGCGCCACAATCTGGAAGTGATCCGCGTCACCAACGACGACGGCACCATGAACCATAATGCGGGCAAGTTCGAGGGCATGACCGCCATGGAATGCCGCGAAGCCGTGGTGAAGGAGCTGCAGGAGCTGGGGCTGATGGTGAAGATCGAGGACTACACCCACAACGTGGGCACCTGCTACCGCTGCCACCACACCGTAGACCCCGTGACCAGCACCCAGTGGTTCGTGAAGATGGAGCCGCTGGCCAGGCCCGCCATCGAGGCGGTACGCTCCGGCAAGGTGCAGTTCGTGCCGGAACGGTTCTCCAAGACCTACTTCAACTGGATGGAGAACATCCGCGACTGGTGCATCAGCCGTCAGCTGTGGTGGGGCCACCGCATTCCCGCTTATTACTGTGACGAGTGCGGTGAAACCGTCGTCAGCAAGGAAGCGCCTGAAAAGTGTCCCAAGTGCGGCTGCACCCATCTCCATCAGGACGAGGACGTGCTGGACACGTGGTTCTCTTCCGCGCTGTGGCCCTTCTCTACGCTGGGCTGGCCTCATGACACCGAGGATCTGAAATACTTCTATCCCACCAGTATGCTGGTGACCGGCTACGATATCATCTTCTTCTGGGTGGCCCGGATGATCTTCTCCGGCATTGAGCAGATGGGCGAGCCGCCCTTCCATACCGTGCTGATCCACGGCCTGGTGCGCGACGCGCAGGGCCGCAAGATGTCCAAGAGTCTGGGCAACGGCGTGGACCCGCTGGAGATCATTGACAAGTACGGCGCGGATGCGCTGCGCTTCTCGCTGGCCATGGGCGTCAGCCCCGGAAACGACACCCGTTATTCCGACGAAAAGGTGGAAAGCGCCCGGAACTTCGCCAACAAGGTCTGGAATGCTTCCCGCTTTGTGCTGATGAACACCCAGACCCGGGAGGCCATCGACCCGGCCAGGCTGCTTCTGCCTGACCAGTGGATCCTTTCCCGCCTGAACCGCACCATCGCCGAGGTGTCCGCCCATATGGAGGACGGCGATTTCGGCATCGCGGCCCAGAATATCTATGATTTCGCATGGAGCGAGTTCTGCGACTGGTACATCGAGCTGAGCAAGGGCCGCCTGATGGGCGAGGACGAGGAGCAGAAGCAGAACGTGCGGGCGGTGCTGCTGTACGTGCTGGAGGGCCTGCTGAAGCTGCTGCATCCCTTCATGCCCTTCCTGACCGAGGAGGTGTACCAGTACCTGCCGGAGCATGACGGAATGCTGATTCTGGCCCGCTGGCCCGAGGAAAAGCCCGAATACGACTTCCCCAGGGAAGCCCGGCAGATGGAGGGCCTGATGGAGGTCATCCGCTCCGTGCGCAACCTGCGGGCGGAGATGAACGTACAGGCGGGCAAGCGTACCCACATTGTCCTGATCCCCGAAGAAGGCTGGGAAGAGACGCTGGCGATGGCCGAACCCTATCTGCAGCGCATGGCCTACGCCAGCAATGTGGAGCTGGGCGGCAAGGATGCGCTGGCCGGTCAGAAGGTGGTCAGCGCCGTGTGCGCCGCGGGCGAAATCCGTATTCCGCTGGGCGATCTGGTGGACATCGACAAGGAGATCGCCCGTCTGGAAAAGGAACAGAAGAACCTGCAGGGCGAAATTGCCCGGGCCAACGGCAAGCTGAATAACCCCGGCTTCCTGAACAAGGCTCCCGCCAATCTGGTGGAGCAGGAGAAGGAAAAGCTGAAGGTGAACGAAACCAAGCTGCAGGCGCTGGAAGCCCGCATTGCCGACCTGAAGGCAGGCGCCTGATGGACGTATTGCTGGGAACCACCAATCCCTCCAAGGTGCGGATGTTTGAGCACTGGCTGGAGGGGGAGGACGTTCGCTTCCTCACGCTGAAGCAGGTCTCCATCCCGGGCGAGCCGGCGGAAACAGGCGCGACCCCGGCGGAGAACGCCCGCCAAAAGGCGGAGTACTACGGACGGTATGCCGATTACGTGATCTGCAACGATTCCGGGCTGTATCTGACCGGGCTTCCCATGGAGGACGCCCGGCAACCCGGCCTGCATGTGCGCACGCCGCAAGGCGCGCGGCACCGGCTGGACGACGAGGAAATGATCGCCTATTACGCCGGGCTGGCGCATTCGCTGGGCGGAAGGGTGCGGGCCTGCTACCTGAGCGGCTTCGCGGTGAAAACGCCGAAAGGGCTGTCCCTGTACGAAGACCGTATGGAAGAGCTGCTGGAGCATACCTTCTGGCTGACGGACACGCCCTGCGCGGAACGCCGCCCCGGCTGGCCGCTGGATTCCCTGTCTCTGTATAAAGACGGCAAGACCTCTTTTCTGGAACCGGAGCCGCCGGAATGGCTGAAGGGCGGGAACGGAAACCGGCACCGCTGGATCGCTTTTCTGAAAGAATCTCTGGGGCTTCAGGCCCGGAGCGAATAAGGAGTACCCATGGAATTTCACCATATTCCCGTCCTGTTTGACGAAGTGATGGAGTGGATGCGGCCCCGTGCCGACGGCGTATATGCCGACGGCACGCTGGGCGGCGGCGGCCACAGTGAGGGCATTCTGCGCCTGTCCGGCGGCACGGCCACACTGTATGGCATCGACCGGGATGAGGACGCGATCCGTGCCGCCAGCGAACGGCTGAAGGCATACCCGGGCTTCCACGCCATTCACGGCAACTTTCACGACGCGAAGGCCCTGCTGACCACTGCGGGCGCGCCGCCCCTGACCGGGGCTTTGCTGGATCTGGGCGTCAGCAGCCATCAGCTGGACGAGGGAGACCGGGGGTTCAGCTATCACGAGGACGCGCCGCTGGATATGCGCATGGATCAGAGCGCGGGCCTGACGGCGGCGGAGTATCTGGCGCAGGTCACGCCGGAGGAGTTTCGCCGCATTCTGACCGACTACGGCGAGGAAAAATGGGCGGCCCGCATTGCTCAGATCTTTGCGGAAAAGCGGGCGCAGAAGCCCATCGAGACCACCGCCGATCTGGTGGCAGTGGTGGATGCGGCCATTCCCAAGGCCGTGCGCCGGAAGGACGACGGCCACCCGGCCCGGCGGACGTTTCAGGCGGTGCGTATCGCCGTGAACGATGAGCTGGCCCCGCTGGAAAACGCGCTGCGGGATCTTGTGGAGCTGCTGGCTCCCGGCGGGCGGCTGCTGGTCATTACCTTCCATTCGCTGGAAGACCGCATCGTCAAGAATACCTTCCGGGCCATGCAGCATCCCTGCACCTGTCCGCCCAAGGCGCCCATCTGCACCTGCGGCAAAGTCCCGCTGGGCAGGGTGCTGGGGGGCGGCGGGGTCAAGCCCTCTCATCAGGAGGTGCAGGAGAACGTCCGGGCACGCAGCGCCAAGCTGCGCATTTTTGAAAAGAACGGGGAAGAGGGGGAGTAAGGGATGCCGACGCTCTATGTGGTGGCGACGCCTATCGGCAATCTGGGGGACATGAGTCCCCGGGCCATTGAAACCCTGCGAAGCGTGCAGCTGATCGCCGCAGAGGACACCCGCGTTACCATGAAGCTGCTGAACGCCTTTGACATTTCCACGCCGCTGACCAGCTGCCATGAGCATAACGAGCGCAGCAAGGCCGCCCAGATCGCCGAGCGGATGCTGGCTGAAAACATCGACGTGGCTGTGACTACGGATGCGGGCACACCCTGCATCAGCGACCCCGGCAGCGTCCTTGTGCGGGAAGCGGCGGAACGGGGCATTCCCGTAGCGGCGGTCTCCGGTCCCACGGCCATGGCTTCGGCGCTCAGCGTCAGCGGCATGGACATTTCGGAATTTACATTCTACGGCTTTCTCCCCCGCCAAAAGAACGAGCTGCGGGAAAAGCTGACGGACATGGCCCGGCATTCGAAGATCGCCGTGGTGCATGAATCCCCGCATCGGGTCATTGAGCTGCTGCAGCAGGTGCAGGCCGTTCTTCCTCATACTTACGTCAGCGCCAGCTGCGACCTGACCAAGAAATTCGAGCAGACCCTTCGCGGCCCGGTGGAGCAGGTGCTTCGTCAGCTGGAGGAAAATCCCAAGGCGGACAAGGGCGAATACTGCCTCTGCCTGCGCTGGGCGGAGGAGGATATTCCCGCGCCGGAAGCGGTCCGGGAGGACATTTCGCTGGAAGCTCGTCTTTTCGACGGCCTGATTCGCGGCCTTTCCCTACGGGAAAGCTCCGACGAGCTGATCGCCCGGGGCGAACGGAAGAACGCCGTCAAGGCCGCCGCTCTCCGGGTGAAGGAGCGTCTGGGGGAGTGACGGAGACGGTGGGGCCTACGCGGCCCCGCGCACTGCGCCAGGGCTATGCCCTGGACCCAGCATTGCCCGTGCAAAGCACGGGCAAACAGTGTGTCAAAAAAGTGGAGGTGCAGGAGGCGCGCTTTCGGGATTATCAGAAAACATGAGCGCCGAAGAGCTGCAAGGGGCGAATGGAAAGCCCCTGACCCGCGCCACAGCGCAAAAGCCTGCACGCAATGGAGGAAACCATATGAAATTGTTTGTCTTGAACGGCCCAAACCTGAACCTGCTGGGCATTCGGGAGCCGGATATTTACGGTCGGCAGACCTTTGCCGATCTGGAAGCGTTTATCCGGGAGGTCTGCGCCCGGGAACACATCGAGGTGGAGTGCTTCCAGTCCAATCATGAGGGCGCGCTGGTGGACGTCATCCAGAGCGCGCTGGGCAAGGCGGACGGCATCGTCATCAACCCCGCCGCCTACACCCATACCAGCGTGGCGATTCTGGATGCGCTGAAGGCCGTGGCGCTGCCTGCGGTGGAGGTGCATCTCAGCGACATTAATGAGCGGGAGACCTTCCGGCATATCAGCTATCCGGCCATGGCCTGCATCGCCCAGATCAAGGGCAAGGGCTTCGCCGGATATGAGGAGGCGATCCTGCTGCTGAAGGAATATGTTCAGGGCAGCAGGGCGTAGGAGACAGGCGGCATGGGCGAATTGAGCAGACTGCCGAACATCGGCAAAACGGTAGAGGAACAACTGAACGCCGTGGGGATCCATACGGCGGAGGAATTGCGCCGAACCGGCGCGGAGGCCGCATGGCTGCGGATTCAGGGCATGGATCCCAGCGCGTGCATCCACCGGCTGCTGGCATTGGAGGGCGCGATTCGGGGCGTTAAGAAGACAGAGCTTCCCCCGGAACGCCGGGCGGAGCTGAAAGCCTTTTACGAGAACAGAAAGAAATAAACACAAGCCGGAGGGGCGATCCTTCCGGCTTGTGTTGGATAAACGCTTTCCTTTCCGGGCACAATGACCGGCGGAGGGGATGCGCTTGGTGCAGTGGGAAGATTTGGGAATGGTGCTGGGGTACAGCCTCGGCTCGCTGCTGTGGCTGTTTGTGCTGACAAAACTCATGGGCAACCGGCAGATGAGCCAGCTGACCATGTTCGATTATATTATCGGCATTTCCATCGGGTCGATCGCGGCGGAGCTGGCCAGCCATCCGGAAAAGGACAGCTGGCTGGGACTGATCGCCATGACCATTTACGCGCTGGTAGCCGTCGGCTTCAACGTACTCAACGACAAGTCGCTGAAGGCCCGGCGGGTGCTGATCGGTTCACCGCTGGTGCTGCTGGATCACGGGCAGCTGTACCGGCAGAACCTGAAACGGGCCAAGCTCGACCTGAACGAGCTGCTGGCGGAATGCCGATCCGCCGGTTATTTCGACCTAAGCGAGCTGGAAATGATCCTGCTGGAGGTCAACGGCAAGATGTCCTTTCTGCCGGTGAGCCAAAGCCGCCCTGTCACGCCGCAGGATCTTTCACTGGCCCCGGCGCAGGATCGTCCGGCGGTGGCCGTGGTGATGGACGGCGTTCCGTTTCCCGAACGGCTCACGGCCGTCGGACTGGACGAAGCGTGGCTGCAAAAACAACTGAAAATCCAGGATATTGACGATTGCCGGGACGTGTTTTTCGCGTCCGTGGATCGGGACAATCAGCTTTCCGTATACCTGCGGGAAACGGATGGCCGCAGCAAGGATCATTACGCCTGATCGTCCCGGTAAATGCCCAGCCGGTACAGTTCGTCCTCAGCAGGGGCGTTGATGAGCACCGCCTTCAGCGGGCCCCAGTAAACGAACATGCTCCCCGCCGCCGCCGCGTGAGCGCCGCCCTCCTCGAGGGCTTTTTTCATGTCCGAAGCGTTCTTCGCGCCGCCGCAGGCGATCAGGGGAATGGTCAACTCCTGCGCTACGGAATGGATCAGCTTCAGATCGTAGCCCTGCATCATGCCGTCCCGGTCGATGGAGTTGAGCAGAATCTCGCCCGCGCCAAGCTCCTGCGCCCGGCGCGCCGCGTCCTGAGGCGTTTGCCCGGTGGAAACCGTACCGTCCCTGGTAAAACAGCGGTAACGCTTGAAAAGATCCTGCTTTACATCCAGCGAAACGGTCACGCTCTGAGCGCCGAAACGCTCCGAAATGCGGGTAATCAGCTCCGGATGTTCAAAAAAAGCCGTGTTGAGGATAACCTTCTCAAACCCGATGTGGAAAAGCCGGGCCGCTTCCTCCACGGTGGTGATGCCGCCGCCGTAGGACAGGGGCATGAACGCCTCCTCCGCCATGTCCCGCAGCAGGTCAAAGTCCGGCCCACGGCCCTCCTTCGACGCGGAAATGTCCTGAACGCATAGCTCGTCCACGCACTTCTCGTTGAAAATTTTCATGGCGTTGATGGGATCCCCCAGATAGTTGGGCTCCCGGAAACGGACAGTCTTGACCAGATCGCCGTGATTCAGCAGCATACAGGGAATCAGCCGGGGACGATGCAGCATGACGCAGCCCTCCTTCTAAACAAAGTGAAATGAAAATTGACCGCGGGGGAAGGATGACGAACTATCCTGCCGCTCTATTCCCATCCCCATTGTACGCAGTCCAAAGCGCAGAGCTTTAGCCCTTCCAGACCGGCGAGCCGCGAGGCCTGTCGCCGAGCGGCGGTAAACCCCCGGCCAATCTTCATGTCTCCCGAGCAGCCCCGCGCCCAATGGGCGCGGAGTGGGGTGCAGGGGGTCACCCCCTGCTGAAGGAGGTCAGGAGCTGAAGACCGAAACGGTGACTTTTCTCCGGGTGGAATTGAACGCCCCAGACGTTTCCCCGGTGGACGGCTGCGGCAAAATGAACGCCGTAGTCGCATTCCATGAGTACGTCTCCCGTATCCTCGCAGACCGCATAGTAGCTGTGGATAAAATAAAAACGGGCGGG
>CAKUCE010000087.1 GCA_934643535.1 uncultured Clostridia bacterium
GTGTAGCCGTTGTCGTACCAGGGCAGGTAGAAGCCCAGCCCCCGGCCCTGGGCCATGCCCGGAGTGCGGTTCTGCATGCTCAGACGCACGGTGGCAGGGCAGAGATAACGGCTGCCGTCGGGAAGCTCCCCTTCCGCCGCCAGCATCTGCACAAACAGCGCCAGATCGTCCATAGTGGAAAAAACGCCCGCATTGCCGCTGACGCCGCCCAGAAAACGGGCGTTTTCGTCGTGGACCGCGCCGGTCAGGCAGAAACCGTCGTCCTGCATTTCGGTGGAAGCGATGTTGCCCCCGGCGGGCAGGTAAGAGGTGTTTTTCATTTTGAGGGGCCAGAAGACCTCCTGCACGGCCAGCTCGTTCAGTGGCAGGCCGTAGATGCACTCCAGCAGCTGCCCCAGCAGAATAAAGCCCGTGCAGCTGTACTGCACCCGGGTCCCCGGCTGGAAGTCCAGCGGCGCGGCCAGGATCAGCTCGGTGCTCTGCTCCGGCGTGCGGGCCAGCTGCCACAGGTGCAGCCCCGGCGGGAAGCCCGCCGTGTGGGTCAGGATCTGCGCAATGGTGATCTCCTGCTTGTCGGCGGGCGCGTCGATAAAAGTACCCAGCTTGTCCCACAGGCAGAGCTTTCCGCTTTCCATGGCCCGCAGGGCCAGCATGCCTACCACCAGCGGCTTGGAAACGGAGGCCAGATCGAAGCGGGTCTGCTCGTTGCAAAGTCCCGCGTCTTCCTCAATGGAAAGCCTGCCGTAGGCACGGCGGAACAGCACCTTTTCCCGGCGGCCTGCCAGCACACAGGCGGCAGGGAAGACCTCCTGCTCCAGCGCTTTTTGAATCACCTGATCGGCCTGAGAAAAGTCCGGCGTTCGATGCATGGCGGTTCCTCCTTTGTATGATGGATCATTCCGGAAAAGTTCCGTTATTCTTTCCCGTCCGGGGCCGTCCAGCGGACGATCTCGGCGTTTTTTCGCCCTTCCAGCGCCTTGCGCAGCCGGGGTTTGGGGTTTACGCCCACCTGCCGGGCGCACAGCTCCAGCATGTTCAGGTCGCTGCCGCTGTCGCCGTAGGCGGAAGACGTATCATAGTCCAGCCGGTCGCCCCGGGCAGCCAGATATTCCGCCAGCCGCAGGGGCTTTTGAATGCCGCGGCAGTTGTCGCCGCAGATGTCGCCGGTATAGCGTTCCCGGTCGTCCACGTTCATCCGGGTGCCGATCACCGCCTCCACGCCCAGCATGGTTTCCAACGGCTCCAGATAAAAGGAGGGCGAGGCCGTGATCAGCAGGACGCTGGCTCCCCGGGCCTGCTCCTGCCGGAGCGCTTTCAGCCCCTCCGGGTACAGTTGGGGCACCAGCACGTGCAGGCAGAAGTCCATGGAAAATGCCTCCACCTCCGGCACCAGCCGCCCCTTCATCCAGCACAGCGACGCCGCCTTGGCGCGCTCCGCCGAGCACAGGTGCAGCCCGTAGCCCGCGGCATAGGCAATGCCTTTGAGCAGCTGGCCGGTGGTGCAGAGCTTCCGCCGGTGGGCATAAAGGCACAGGGAGACGATGGAATCCCCCTTTCGCAGGGTTCCGTCAAAATCGAACAAGGCGTAGCTCTTTTGCAAAATAAACCCCTCCGGGTCACGAAATCAGCCGTTCAGACCGTATGCAGTATAGCATGAAAACGAGGAAAATGCTATCCTCGAAAGCATGAAAAACCCGCTGCGGATATTGCCCGCAGCGGGTTCCCCTTTTCGGGGAGATTATTTTTTCACTTCCAGCTCGCCGTTCGCGTTCACATCCACCGTGACGTTCTGGCCGGGCAGAACGTCGCCGGCGATGATGGCCTTGGCCAGCATGGTTTCCAGATGGCTCTGCATGTAGCGCTTCAACGGACGGGCGCCGTAGACCGGATCGAAGCCCGCGTCGGCAATCTGGTCGATGGCCGCGTCGGTCAGGGTCAGGGTGATCTCCCGCTCCTGCAGGCGGCTTTCCAGGCTCTTGGCCAGCAGACACACGATCTGACGGATCTCGGCCTTCTCCAGCGGCTTGTAGAACACGATTTCGTCAATCCGGTTCAGGAACTCGGGCCGGAACTGGCTGCGCAGCAGCTTCATCACGTTTTCCCGGGCGTCCGCCGTAATCTCGCCGTTCTGGATGCCGTCCAGCAGGAACTGGCTGCCCAGGTTGGAGGTCATGATAATGATGGTGTTCTTGAAGTCCACGGTGCGGCCCTGACTGTCGGTAATCCGGCCATCGTCCAACACCTGCAGCAGAATGTTGAAAACGTCGGGATGCGCCTTTTCCACCTCGTCCAGCAGGACGACGCAGTAGGGCTTGCGCCGCACGGCCTCGGTCAGCTGACCGCCCTCGTCGTAGCCCACGTATCCCGGAGGCGCGCCGATCAGACGGCTGACTGAGAACTTCTCCATGTATTCGCTCATGTCGATTCGAACCATGTTCTTCTCATCGTCAAACAGCGCCTGCGCCAGCGCCTTGGCCAGCTCGGTCTTGCCCACGCCGGTGGGGCCCAGGAACAGGAAGGAACCGATGGGGCGATTCTCGTCGCTGATGCCCGCGCGGCTGCGCAGGATGGCTTCGGAAACCTTCTGCACGGCCTCGTCCTGACCGATGACCCGCTGATGGAGCAGCTCGGGCAGCTTCAGCAGCTTCTCCCGCTCGCCCTCCTTCAGCCGGGTGACAGGCACGCCCGTCCAACGGCTGACGATCCGGGCGATCTCTTCTTCGGTGACTTTATCCCGCAGCAGGCTGCCTTCTCCACGGTCGCGGTCGGCGATCTCTTCCTCCTGCTGCAATTCCTTCTGCAGCTTCGGCAGCTCGCCGTATTTCAGCTCCGCCGCCTTGCCCAGATCGTAGTTCCGTTCGGCCTTGGCGATCTCGGCGTTGGTGCGCTCGATGTCCTCGCGCAGCTTCTGCACCTTCTGGATGGCGGACTTTTCGTTCTCCCAGCGGGCCTTCATTTCCTTCATCTTTTCCCGCTGCTTGCTCAGTTCTTCCTCCAGCATTTCCAGACGGCGCTTGCTGGCTTCATCGTCTTCTTTTTTCAGGGCGTTTTCCTCGATTTCCAGCTGCATGATACGGCGGCTGACCTCGTCCAGCTCCGCAGGCATGGAGTCGATCTCGGTACGGATCATGGCGCAGGCCTCGTCCACCAGGTCGATGGCCTTGTCCGGCAGGAAACGGTCGGTAATGTAGCGGTTGGACAGGGTGGCGGCGGCGATCAGCGCACCGTCGGTGATTTTCACGCCGTGGAAAACTTCATACCGTTCTTTCAGTCCGCGGAGAATGGAGATCGTGTCCTCCACCGTAGGCTCGGTGACCAGCACCGGCTGGAAACGCCGTTCCAGCGCCGCGTCCTTTTCGATGTACTTGCGGTATTCATCCAGCGTGGTCGCACCGATCAGGTGCAGCTCGCCCCGGGCCAGCATGGGCTTGAGCAGGTTGCCCGCGTCCATGGAGCCTTCGGTCTTGCCCGCGCCCACGATGGTGTGCAGCTCGTCGATGAAGAGCAGGATCCGTCCTTCGCTCTTGGCGATTTCCTTCAGCACGGCTTTCAGCCGTTCCTCAAATTCGCCCCGGTACTTGGCGCCGGCGATCAGGCTGCCCATGTCCAGACAGAAGACCGTGCGGTCCTTCAGACTGTCCGGCACGTCGCCCCGGACGATCCGCTGGGCCAGTCCTTCGGCGATAGCGGTTTTACCAACGCCGGGCTCGCCGATCAGCACGGGGTTGTTCTTGGTTTTCCGGGTCAGGATCCGGATGACGCTTCGAATTTCGTTGTCCCGGCCAATGACCGGATCCAGCTTCTGGTTCCGGGCCGCGGCGGTCAGATCGGTGCCGTATTTGGCCAGTGCGTCGTAGGTGTCCTCCGGCGTTTCGCCGGTGACGCGGCTGTTGCCCCGCACGCTCTGCAAAACCGGCAGGAAGGCGTTGAGGGTAATGGCGTAGCTGTCCCACAATTCCTTCATGGAGCGGGTGGGCTTTTCCAGCAGGCCCATGAACAGATGCTCCACGCTCATGTACTCGTCCTTCATCTGCTCGGCCCGTTCCTTGGCGGCGATCAGCGCCCGGTCTACGTCGTTGGAAATATAAATTTTATCAGCTTCCCGGCCGGAGCCCGTTACCTTGGGGATGCGGGCGATCATGGTCTGCAGGCGGGAAAGGATCTCCTGCGGGTTTTTGCCCATTTTGGTCAGGAGTTGGGGAATCAGGCCCTGCGGGTCGCTGAGCAGTGCGCAGGCCAGATGCTCCTGCGCCATTTCCTGATTCTGATATTCTACCGTCAGCTGCTGAGCGTTTTGCAGCGCTTCCCGGCTTTTTTCGGTAAATTGGTTATTGTTCATATGCTTGACCCCCTTGGGGCGGCGGACTGTGGTGTGTCCGTGCGCCGATGGCTGCTGAAATCTTCGGAAGATCTTTCGGTCAGTCCTTTATCTGACTTTCTTTGACCTTCGATAGCAGTATAGCATTTTTCACGGGAATGTCAAGAGGAGAAGCAGAAATTTTTTTGAAGGAGCAGGTGCGTTTTTGGGGGGCTTTGCCGGTAGTTTTTCCATACTCCACTCTGATATTCCGTGAAATACTTGTATTTTAGAGTAGAATATGGTATCATTTTTTAGAAGCAGAACGAATCGTCCCATCCGTTTCGGATGAATTGAATCTCCGCCCCCGTCCATCCGAAAAATCCCTGAATTCCAGAACAAAGGAGTGTTTTCCATCATGAGGAACGGCAAAAAGTTATGTCTTTTTCTACTCTGTACTCTGCTGCTTACGCTGCTCATCCCGGGTCTTGCCGCGGCTGCAGATTCCGATTTTGAGATCACAGACGGCGTTCTGACAAAGTATACCGGCCCTGGGGGAGACGTGGTCGTTCCCGAGGGGGTGACCAAAATCGGGGATAGGGCGTTTCGCTATTCTTATACAACCCTGACTTCCGTTTCGTTGCCCTCTACCTTGAAAGAGATAGGAAGAGCCAGCTTTTATAACTGCTCTAACCTGACCAGCATAGAGATTCCCGAAGGAGTGACCACGATCGGAGATCTGGTATTCTCATGCTGCCGCAATCTGGACTCCGTCACATTGCCTTCTACCTTGGAAACACTGGGAGAAAGCGTCTTTGATCGTTGTTACAAACTCACTAGCATTGAAGACAAGAGCGGCAAATGCGTAAAAACCATGGACGGCATTGCCTATAGTGCGGATGGAACGAATCTTCTTGCTGTGCTGACGTCGGCTTCCGGGAAAGTTTGCATTGCCGAGGGTGTTAAGATCATTCCCGGCTGGGCATTTTATGGCAATGATCGGGTCACCGACGTTGTGCTTCCTCAGGGGGTCACGCAGATCAGATCATGGGCGTTCAGTGGTTGTAACAGCCTGACCAGCATTGTGATCCCCGAGGGCGTTACCAGTATTGGCTACGGCACTTTCATGCGTTGTGAAAACCTGCCCTCCATCGTATTGCCCTCTACCCTGGAAACTTTGGAAGACAATGTCTTCTTTGGCTGTGATAAACTAGTCAGCGTTGAGGACAAAAGCGGCAAATGCCTGAAAACAGTGGACAATATCGTCTACCGGGCGGATGGAACGCGAATTGAGGTCGTGCTGGCGACCGCTTCCGGGGAAATCCGCATTGCCGAGGGCGTGACGGAAATCCAGGCTTCGCTGTTTAATTCCAATATGCGGGTCACCGGCATTGTAGTTCCCGAGGGCGTTATCAGCATCGGGGATAGAGCGTTCAGCTATTGCATGAATCTGACCTCCATCACGCTGCCCTCTACCTTGGAAACTTTGGGAGAAAATGTCTTTGATGGCTGCAACAATCTCAACATTGTGGATAAAAGCGGCAAGTTCTTTAAGAATGTGGACGGTATTATCTACAGTGCAGATGGAACACAAATCATTTCTGTGCCTTCGGTTTCCGGAGAAGTCCGCATTGCCGAGGGTGTGACAGAAATTCCGGATGGGTTGTTTGGCTTCGACGATCGGATTACCAGTGTTGTGATTCCCGAGGGCGTTACCAAGATCGGATACGGCGCATTCAGAGGCTGCGGAAACCTGACCTCCGTCATCTTGCCATCTACGTTGGAAACCTTGGAGGACGCTGTCTTTGAAGGCTGCAGTAAGTTAACAGATATCGAGGATAAAAGCGGAAACATTAAAATCATGGAAGGTATCGTTTACAGTGCGGATGGGACGCGAATCATCGCTGTATTGACATCGGCCATCGGTGAAATTCACATTGCCGAGGGCGTGACGAAAATCCCGGACATGCTGTTTGAATACAACGACAGGATCACGAGCATTGTGATTCCCGAGGGTGTGACCAGTATCGGGGACTATGCCTTCAACTGGTGTGTAAACCTGACCTCCGTCATACTGCCCTCTACGCTGGAGACTTTGGGAGAAGGCGTTTTTGAAGGCTGTCCCAATCTGACCAGCATTGAAGACAAAAGCGGCAAATTCCTGAAGGTTGCAGACGGCATCGTCTACAGTGCGGATGGGACACGAATCATCACGGCGCTTGCATCGGCCTCCGGCGAAATTCACATTGCCGAGGGCGTAACGGAAATCCCGCAAAGTCTATTTTGGGGCAATAATCAGATCACTGCCGTGGTGATTCCTGAGGGCGTGACCAGCATCGGATGGGGTGCGTTCAGCAATTGTGAAAACCTGACCTCTGTCACATTGCCCTCTACACTGGTAACGCTGGAAGAAGCCGTTTTTAACTGCTGTGTAGAATTAACCAGCATTGTGGACAAGAGCGGCAAATTCCTAAAAACCGTGGACGGCATCGTCTACAGCGCGGATGGGACGCGAATCATCGCTGTATTGACATCGGCCATCGGTGAAATTCACATTGCCGAGGGCGTAACGGAAATTCCGCAAAATCTGTTTTGGGGCAATAAGCGGGTCACTGCCGTGGTGATTCCCGAGGGTGTGACCTGCATCTGGCATGATGCTTTTTCGTATTGTGAAAACCTGACCTCCGTTACACTGCCTTCTACCCTAAAGACGCTGTCCAGCGCTTTCCGTGGCAGCGATAATCTAACCAGTATTGTGGACAAAAGCGGCACATTCCTAAAAACCGTGGACGGAATCGTCTACAGCGCGGATGGAACCCAAATCATCGCTGTGCTGGCATCGGCCACCGGTGAAATCCGCATTGCCGAGGGCGTAACCGGAATTCCGGACTGTCTGTTTCAAAACAACAACCGGATCACCAGCGTGGTCATTCCCGAGGGCGTAACCAGCATCGGATGGGGTGCGTTCAGCAATTGTGAAAACCTGACCTCTGTCACATTGCCCTCTACACTGGTAACGCTGGAAGAAGCCGTTTTTAACTGCTGTGTAGAATTAACCAGCATTGTGGACAAGAGCGGCAAATTCCTAAAAACCGTGGACGGCATCGTCTACAGCGCGGATGGGACGCGAATCATCGCTGTATTGACATCGGCCATCGGTGAAATCCGCATTGCCGAGGGCGTAACCGGAATTCCGGACTGTCTGTTTCTAAACAACAACCGGATCACCAGCGTGGTCATTCCCGAGGGCGTAACCAGCATCGGATACGATGCGTTCAGCAATTGTGAAAACCTGACCTCCGTCACGCTGCCCTCTACGCTGAACGACATTGGTGACGAGGCCTTCCCCACCTTCACCATCATCCGCAGCGAGCCGGGCGTTTACGCGCACACCTGGGCGCTGGAGAACGGCTATACCTGGCAGTCCACCCAGCAGGCCGAGAGCAAGGTCATGAAGCTGCCTGCCGGCCTGAAGATCATCCGGCGGGAGGCGTTCCAAGGCAGCCCGGCGGAATGCTTCGTGCTGCCGGACGGCTGCGTGGAGATCGGCGAAAGGGCCTTTGCGGACTGCGCCAAGCTCCGGCAGGTGAAGATCCCCGCCAGCGTCACCACCATCGCCGACAACGCCTTTGAGGGCTGCGGCGAGGGGCTGGTCATCGTTGCACCCAAGGGAAGCATGGCGGAGAGCTTCGCTCAGGCCCACGGCATCACCGTGACCTCCGACGAACCGTAAGCTTTCTCCTTCATAAGCCTTATTGCCCCCATCCGCCGCCCGATGAACGGCGGATGGGGGCTTTTGCCAGCATTTCTTCCACCCGCTTCCTTTCTGAAAAACATCGTCCTACATCGTGGAAACAGACTTGACACCTGCCGGCCGCAATGCTATACTCCAGGAAAGATGTATCATACATCCGCGTTCATTTTCCTTGCGTTTGGCAAGATACGTTTTGACTGTCGGACTACCAAAGGAGGCTTTTCTGATGCAGATCCACGTTTACGATCACGCCCAGCAGGTAGGGCAGGCTGCGGCGACGCTGCTGGCCGCCCAGCTGATTTCCAAGCCGGACTCCGTGCTGGGGCTGGCCACCGGCTCCACGCCTATTCCCACCTATCAGGCCCTCATCAGCCTGTACCGGTCGGGCGTGGTGGACTTTTCCAGCGCGTCCTCCTTTAATCTGGACGAATACGTCGGCCTGCCGGTGGAACATGGATGCAGCTACCACAGCTTCATGCGGGAGCAGTTGTTCGACCATGTAAATATGCCCGCCGATCATATTCACATTCCCGACGGTAACGCCGCCGATCCTCAGACGGAATGCGCCCGGTACGATCAGGCCATCGCCGCGGCGGGCGGCATCGACATTCAGGTGCTGGGCATCGGCCGCAACGGCCACATCGGTTTCAACGAGCCTGACGATCATTTCACCTGCGGCTGCCACGTGGTCAACCTGACCGAAAGCACGATCCAGGCCAACCGCCGCTTCTTCGACAGCGAGGCCGCCGTGCCCCGTCAGGCCGTCAGTTTGGGCGTGGGAAGCATTCTGGCCTCCCGCCGCATCCTGCTGCTGGCCACCGGCGAAGACAAGGCGCAGGCCATTCATGACACGGTCTGCGGCGATATTACCCCCCGCACCCCCGCTAGCATCCTTAAGACCCATCCCAACGTGATTCTGCTGCTGGATCGGGCCGCCGCCGGAATGCTGTAAAAAATTCTCATCCCAATGGCTTGACATCAGGCAGTTTTCCGCGCTACAATGCCCTTGGCTAACGGAATGACGCAGATCAAGCCCTTCCTGCCCCCTTTTGCCAAAGAGAGGCCGCGCCCTGGCTGAAAGCGCGCCGCAAAAGAACGAACGGGTACCGCCTGCCGACCGAAGCGCGTGAGCGCACGTTACAGCGCGTCCAATGAGCAAAAAGCAGGGTGGAACCGCGGATGAAATTCATTCGCCCCTACGAAACCAAAATCGTGGGGGCGTTTTTCGTTCCCCAAAAACAAGGAGGAGAAACCCATGTTGATTACCCTGAAAAACGGTCAGCGGGAGTTTGAAAACGGCATGACCCCTTTGGAGATCGCCGGTCAGCTGAGCCAGGACCTGAAAAAGCAGGCGCTGTGCGCCCGCGTGGACGGTAAAATCGTGGAGCTGTGGCAGCCCATCGACCACGACTGCGAGTTGGAGATCCTTACCTTTGAAGACGACGAAGCCAAGCGGGTGCTGCGCCATACCGCCAGCCACGTGCTGGCTCAGGCCGTGAAAAAGCTGCGCCCCGAAGCCAAGCTGGCCATCGGCCCCGCCATTGACAACGGCTTCTACTACGACTTCGACGTGGACGAGCCTTTTACCCCCGACTTCCTGAAGGAAGTGGAGAAGGAAATGGGCCGTATCGTCAAGAAGAACGACAAGCTGGAACGCTTTGAGCTGCCCCGGGAAGAAGCCATCAAATTCATGGAAGAAAAGGGCGAACCCTACAAGGTGGAGCTGATCCGCGACCTGCCCGAGGACGCGCACATTTCCTTCTACCGTCAGGGCGACTTCACCGACCTGTGCGCGGGCCCTCATGTGCCCTCCACCGGCAAGGTCAAGGCTTTCAAGCTGACCTCCATCGCCGGCGCTTACTGGCGCGGCAATGAAAAGAACAAGATGCTGCAGCGCATCTACGGCACCGCCTTCACCGACAAGGCCGAGCTGGACGCTTATCTGGCCCGCATTGAAGAAGCCAAGAAGCGCGACCACCGCAAGCTGGGCCGGGAGCTGGATCTGTTCGACATCCGGGACGAAGGCCCCGGCTTCCCCTTCTTCTATCCCAAGGGAATGATCCTGCGCAACTGTCTGGAAGACTACTGGCGGCAGATCCACCGGGAAGCGGGCTATGAGGAGATCAAAACGCCCATCATGCTCAACCGGGCGCTGTGGGAGCGCTCCGGCCACTGGGATCATTACAAGGAGAACATGTACACCACCAAGATCGACGACATGGACTTCGCCATCAAGCCCATGAACTGCCCCGGCGGCATTCTGGTCTATCAGCGCAAGCCCTGGAGCTATCGCGATCTGCCCATCCGCTCCGGCGAGCTGGGTCTGGTACACCGTCACGAGCTGTCCGGCGCGCTGCACGGCCTGATGCGCGTGCGCTGCTTCACGCAGGACGACGCTCACATCTTCATGACCCCGGAGCAGATCCGGGACGAGATCAAGGGCGTGTATCACCTGATCAACAAGGTGTACTCCACCTTTGGCTTCCCCTACACTGTGGAGCTGAGCACCCGGCCCGAAAATTCCATCGGCACCGATGAAATGTGGCAGCAGGCCACCGAGGGCCTGCAGGGCGCGCTGGACGACCTGCAGGTGCCCTACACCATCAACGAGGGCGACGGCGCGTTCTACGGCCCCAAGATCGACTTCCATCTGCAGGACTGCCTGGGCCGTACCTGGCAGTGCGGCACCATCCAGCTGGATATGAACCTGCCCGAGCGCTTTGACCTGACCTACACCGGCGCGGACGGCGAAAAGCATCGTCCCGTAATGATCCACCGCGTGGTGCTGGGTTCCATTGAGCGATTCATCGGCATCCTGACCGAGCATTTCGGCGGCGCGTTCCCGCTGTGGCTGAGCCCCGTGCAGGCCAAGATTCTCACCATCACCGACCGCAGCGACGAAATGGCCAA
>CAKUCE010000088.1 GCA_934643535.1 uncultured Clostridia bacterium
TGCCCAGCGGGGCCCGATGATCCCCGAAGAAGATCACCGTCACCGGCTCGGGGTAGCTGCGCAGCTCCTCGATCCACTCCGCCAGCGCCGCGTCCGTCTGGGTCAGCAGATAGCAATAGTTGTTGGCGGCGATCAGGCTTTCCTCGCTCAGTTCATTGGTAAAGGGAACCTCCGCCCCGTAGGTCTTGCGGAAGTCGTCGTATCCGTACCCGCCGTGGTTCTGCATCGTCAGACAGAAGACGAAGTCCCTTCCCGGCGTTTCCTCCATCTTGTCCATCACCGCCCGGAAATGATCCCGGTCGGAAATAAACATCCCCACCTTGGTAAAATCCCGCTGGGTGGTGTCGGTAGTATAGAAGCTCTGAAATCCCTCTTTGGCCAGATTTTCATAGCGGTTGTAGTATACGCCCGCATACCAGTGCAGGGCCGTGGCCGTCATTCCCTTTTCCCGCAGCACGCTGGCCAGACTGTTCATTTCCGGCAGACCCATCGAGTAGGGGTTCACCGTGTACTGGGATTTCAGCCCCGTCAGCACCTCGAACTCCGTCTCGCTGGTGCCTCCGCCCACCTTGGGCACATAGATTTTCCCGTGCCGGCTTTCCTGCTGCAGCCGGTTGTAGTAAGGAGTCAGTTCTTTTGTAAAGTCCAGATACTGCCCCAGGATTTCCTGATCGGTAAAGGACTCGCTCAGCACCAGCACGACATTGGGGATCTCGTCCCCCTGCACGGTCTGCCGCAGCGCTTCCGCCTCCAGCGTCCGATAGGCCGCCTCCGTCTTTTCCTGCGAATAGTCCACCCGCATGGTGGCATGCCGGTAGTTTTCCGCCGCAAAGGCCGTGTACAGGCAGCCGTCGTGCTGCGCCTGATCCACCATATCATAACGGTTGCCGCCCCCGGCCAGCTCATAGGTACACAGAAAGGGCGTTCCCACCGCCAGCATCAGTCCCGCCAGAGGAAGGGCAAACCACCGCCGCTCCCGCTTCTGTTTCAGAAGAAGGACCGCCGCCGCCATCAGCGCCGCCGTACCGATCACCCACGCCCACAGCCGCGCCATATCGAAATGAAAATCCATTCCACCCATGGTTTCCAGCGCCTCGTGGATCTGCGTCACATCCGTCAGAAGGACCGGCTCCAGCCGGTAGATCAGCTTATAGTAATTGGCCATGCCCAGCACGGCGCACAGCAGATTCAGCCCCAGCCACAGGCAGACCCGGACCCTTAGGGAGCGGAAATGCGAGATCATCAGGCACAGCCCCAGCAAAAACAGATAGTTCAGCCCCGCCATCAGCGGCTGGCCCGTCATCCAATTCCAGACGGCCTTCAGGTCGCCCCGGGCCATGCCTTCCAGCACCGTCAGACACAGAAGGGGCAAAAGCAAAATCCCCGCGGTCTCCGCCCAGCGTTTTTTCATGCGATAACCTCCAAAACATCGGTCTCTTTTTTCAACCCGGGCATTTTACCACATCGGGCGCTTCCCCACAACCGGAATTCTCCGCCGCAAGGCAGCGCGCCCAGGCGGCCCTGCGGTATTTTTTGGGCGTAACGCCCGTTTTTTCCCGAAAACGCTTGATGAAATAGGCGGCGCTTCCGTAGCCGCAAAGCTCCGCGATGCCGTCGATGCTCTGATCTGTGGATTCCAGCAGGAATCTGGCTTTTTTCACGCGCGCCGTCCCAATATACTCGCTGGGCGTAATGCCGATCTCCTGCCGGAACAGCCGCGTCAGATAATCGGCGCTTACCCCGGCCCGCCGGGCCAGCTCTTCCACCCTCAGTTCTTCCCCGCAATGGGCGCTGACATAGCGGCAAATTTCAAAAACAGCGCCGTTCAGCGGTTGGGGAGCCTCCGCCCGGCTGTGGACTGCGTCCGCGCAGATCAACAGCAGCAGCTCCAGCAGGGCGTCGTCCAGCTGCGTCTGCATTTCCGTCCGTCCCCCGTCCATCTGAAGGGAAAAGATTTCGATCCGCTTGAACCGTTCGTTCAGCTCTTCAAAATGGCCTGGCAAAAATACCGACGGCACCCGGTCCAGCAGAGGCGTTTCCCCCACCGGCTGCACCGGCGTGGTACGCAGTCTGTGCTGCCTGCCATAACGGGCCGTCACCTCGCCGGAAAGGTCGAAGGTGATCATGCGGCAATGGTAATCTCCGTCGCTGTAGGACAACTGCCCCGGGCGGCGGAACACCAGCGTGCCGCGTCCCGCCGGATAATCCTTTCCATCCAGCGTCTGTACCGCCTTCCCGCCATAGTACAGATCCAGCTCATAATCCCGCACGATCCTTGGCCGGGGGCTGCAGTAGCACGCCATGCATTCATATGACAGAAAGCTCAGTCTGGAAAATTCGTTCACAGGTTTTTCTCCTTCCCGACCGCATCGGAAACGTTATATTTTCCATCGGGTTTTCGCCTTGATTTTTCCCGCGTTTCCTTTTTTAATAAAAGACGGAAGTTCGGATTGCAGCGTAAAAATCATAAAGCCTTTCCGTCAGATTGTCAAACCCCTCCGCCTCCTGTTCCGTTTTCAACTCTCTACTTTTTAGAAAGGAATTCAAAACGCATGGCAAGAATCTCCGTGACAAAACCAAAATACGCCCCCCTCTTCGGCGGCGTCGGATTTCATAACAGCGAGGCCGGCATGTACCGTCTTCTCTCCCGCCGGTCCTTTGAGGAAAAGATCGCCAAATGCAACCGGGAGCTTTCTCCGGGCTTCATGCGCTGCTTTGCCGGCTATTCCGACTGGACCCGTCAGGCGATGGACGATTTTGCCGACTATTACGAGCAGATGCAGAAGGTGACCGATACGCCCATCTACCTGACGCCCGGTCGCGGAAAGCTCCATTTCAGTGAAGAAGATATGCGCAGGTACGCCGATGACGTGGCCGTGCGGCTGGAATACCTCGTCCGGAAGCGCAATGTAAAGCACCTGGCCTATTACTGCTTTTCCAACGAATTGTCCCAGCTGACCAACGGAGCGCTGCAAAACCGCCTGACCACCTTTCAGCGCTATCACGAGCTGCTCTACGACGCGTTCCAGCGCCGCAGGCTGCCCCTGGGCCTGCTGGCCACCGACGCGGCCATGGACTGGAGCTCCATCGACTGGGCCATGGAACATATGGACCCCATCACCTGCGATTACTGCGGCCACTGGTACGAACGGGGCGACGCCTGTGACCTTTCCTTTTACCAGCGTTTTTACGAGCGCTGCGCAGAATATGCCGTCAAGGCCGCGCGAAAGGAAAAGCATTTTCTTCTCGGCGAGTTCGGCGTCTCCAAGGAAAACACCGCGCTTCAAGGCACCGCCATCAAGGACGTATGCACCTATTTTGACTCCGGCGATTACAAGGGCCTTTCCCTCATGCTGGCGGAAGCGGTGGCGGCGGCAGTCAACGCCGGCGTTTTTGCCCTCATGAGCTGGACGTTCTGCGATTATCCCGACCCCATGGTCGGCCCTGCTTATGCCGATGAACGCTCCGCCAGCTACACCCTCTGCGAGCCATTCTTAGGCGGGGGCGTCCGCATCCGCTACAACAAATGGGGCCTCCTGAAATGGGAGGAGGACGGCTCTTTTACTCCGCGCCCTCATTACTTTGCCTTTGGCCCGATCGTCCGTTACCTGAAGCGGAATTCCAAGATCCTGCAAACCGTTTCGGATGATCCTTTCCTCCGGGG
Organism: uncultured Clostridia bacterium; assembly: GCA_934643535.1. Classification (GTDB taxonomy): domain Bacteria; phylum Bacillota; class Clostridia; order Christensenellales; family Aristaeellaceae; genus Limiplasma. Next base: position 3,665 of record CAKUCE010000088.1, read on the forward strand.
CTGCGCCGTCCTGACCCGCAGGGGAAGGCTCTCCCTTCTGCTGGTCAACCGTTCCCGGGAGGAAAAGCCGCTGGAGCTTCAGCTTCCGCAAGCCTCGGGCCTGCCGCTTCGGGTATTTCTCCACCGGACCGACGCCCCGGACTGGAACCCCTTCGCCGACCTTCCCGCCTTTCAGGCCGAGGTTGCCCCCTCCTCTCCTCGCTGGATCATGCCGCCCGAATCCATCGCTGTTCTCACCGATGATTACACCCCCGCTCCGCGCCATGTGGAAGCGGAGATCCTCGGCACGGACGGCCAGCTCGTCTGGAAGCCCGTCCGGGATGAGCGGCATTGCTACTACCGGGTCTTTGACGGTGAAGAGCAGATTGCTTCGACGGTCGCGGAGCATTGCACGGTTTCCGGCGGCGGAAGCTATCGCGTCGTATCCGTGGATTGGGACGGCAATCAGTAATTTCTCCGGGAAGAGCAGCTGCTCTTCCCTTCTTTTCTATTTCTCATTCTGCCCGTCGGACTTTTGACAAAATTTTCCCTCTTTCTTCGGTGATCCCACCAAAGCATTGACTTTTCTTTCTTCATCTATCATAATGAAGCGAAATCCCTCCGGCCTTTTCAAAGCCGCCGGTTTTCTATTTCGATCATCCGACAGGAGAGATACTCATGATTCGTACCGATCGCCGCGCCCCCATGGAGACCCGTCCCTGCGTCATTCAGCCCGGTTTTGTGGAAACCGCCGCCGGAAGCTGTCTCATTTCCACCGGCAAGACCCGCGTCATCTGCACCGCCAGCGTGGAAGAATCCGTTCCTCCCTTTCTTCGAGACAAAGGACAGGGCTGGGTCACGGCGGAATACGCCATGCTGCCCGCCTCCACCGGGCGGCGCAAGGCCCGGGACGGCATCAAGAAGGACGGCCGCAGTGTGGAGATTCAGCGGCTCATCGGCCGCTCGCTGCGTCAGGCGGTGGACATGACCAAGCTGGGTGAGCGTACCATCACCCTAGACTGCGATGTGCTCACCGCCGACGGCGGCACCCGCACCGCCAGCATCACCGGCGCGTATGTGGCGCTGGTCATGGCCGTGGATAAGCTCATGAAGGACGGCCTTCTGTCCGAAAACCCCATTCTTTCTCAGGTAGCCGCCGTCAGCGCGGGCATCGTGGAGGACGAACTGCTTCTGGATCTCTGCTATGTGGAGGATTCCCGCGCCCAGACGGACATGAATTTCGTCATGAATCACCGGGGAGAATTTATTGAGCTGCAGGGTACCGGCGAAGGCCGCGCCTTCACCAACCGGGAGCTTCACTGCCTGCTGGACGCGGGCCGCGCCGGAGTGCGCCGCCTGATGAAAGCCCAGCGGGAGGCTCTTCGCGGCGTCGGCGGCCATCTGCTGCCCCTGCCCATGGTGGTGGTCGCCAGCGGCAACGCCCACAAGTTGCAGGAGCTGACCGCCCTGTTCCGGGGCGTCTGCCAGCCCGTTTCCATGAAGGACGTAGGCTTTGAGGGCGACATTGACGAAAACGGCTCCACCTTTGAGGAAAACGCCCGCATCAAGGCCGAATGTGTCATGCGGGCGACCGGCCTTCCCACGCTGGCGGACGACAGCGGCCTTTCCGTGGACGCGCTGGACGGCGCGCCGGGCATCTACAGCGCCCGCTATGCCGGGGAGCACGGCAACGACCGGGCCAACAACGAGCTGCTTCTGAAAAACATGGACGGCGTTTCCGACCGCACCTGCCGTTTCGTCTGCGCCATGGCGCTGGCGCTGCCGGGGCAAGAGACCCGCATCGTCCGGGGCGAATGCGAAGGCCGGCTGCTCACCGCGCTGGAGGGCGAGGGCGGCTTCGGCTACGATCCCCTGTTCCTCTACGAAAGCGGCAAGACCTTCGGCCAGATGACTGCCGAGGAAAAGAATCAGGTCAGCCACCGTTTCCACGCCGTCGAAAAAATGCGGGAAGTTCTCCGGGAACTGTTCTGATTTTTTCCGTCCTTCCCATTCCATCCCGAAAGGAAGCGCTGCTTTTTTCTTATGAAGCGTGTCATTGTGGTTTCCGACTCCCACGGCATGGAGGATCGTCTGCGGAAAATTCTTCTCCGGGCTTTTTCCTTGGGCCCGGTGGATGTGATCGTCTTTCTGGGGGATGGGCTGGCCGAGTGGGAGCGGGTCTCTCAGGAGTTTCTCTACGGCAGGCCTTCCCTGCGGCTTTACGCGGTCAAGGGCAACAACGATTACGGCTGGGACGCGCCCCTTACGCAGGTGATCTCCGTGGGCAAGGCGAAGCTTCTGCTCTGCCACGGCCACACCTTCCATGTAAAGAGCAGCCTTTACCATTTGGAATTTGAAGCCGCCGATCAGGACGTTCAGGCCGCCTTATTCGGCCACACCCACTTAGGCCATCTGGAATATGCCAACGGCTGTCTATTCCTGAACCCGGGCGCGGTCTGCAACTACGGCTCTTCCTCGCCGGTCTATGCCGAGGTGCTGATTTCCGATGACGGCGCGGTTCGCGGCCAGCTTCACCGGGAGGCGGAAAGCCCGGCGGGCCGTTCGTCTTTCTGATCTTTTTTCCCAAAAATGCCCCATTTCCCCATCGTCATTCGTCTTATCAACAGGCCGCAAAGCGCTTGCCGCCGCATCCTGCGTCCCTTCAGAATCGAGGTCTTTCTCCATGAATTCCCCCTATCCGCCCATTTATCTGGACAACGCCGCCACCACGGCGGTACGGCCAGAGGTTCTTACCAAAATGCTGCCCTTCTTCACGGAAAAGGCGGGCAATCCCAGCTCCATCCACACCGCCGGGCGGGAGGCCCGCAAGGCGGTGGAGAACGCCCGGCGGCAGGTAGCCGCGGCGCTCTGTGCGGAGGCACGGGAGATCTATTTCACCGCCGGGGGCAGCGAAAGCGACAACTGGGCCATCCGCTGCGCCGCAGTGGAGACGGGCAAAAAGCACGTCGTCACCTCCGCCATCGAGCATCACGCGGTGCTGCACAGCTGCCGGGCGCTGGAGCGGGAGGGCTTCCGCATCACATATCTGCCGGTGGATGAAAACGGGCTGGTTTCCCCCGCCGACGTTCGCCGGGCGCTGACGGACGATACGGCTCTGATCTCCGTCATGGCCGCCAACAACGAGGTCGGCACGCTGGAACCCATCCGGGAGATCGGTCGGATCGCCCGGGAGGCGGGCGTACTGTTCCACACGGACGCGGTGCAGGCCGCCGGGGCCGTTCCCATCGACGTAAACGACTGGAACGCGGATCTGCTTTCCCTCTCCGGCCACAAGTTCCACGGCCCCAAGGGCATAGGCGCGCTGTACATCCGCAGGGGAACCCGCATCCACAATCTCATCGAGGGCGGCGCGCAGGAGCGGGGCCTTCGGGCGGGAACGGAAAACGTGCCCGGCGCCGTGGGCATGGGCGAGGCTCTTTCGCTGGCCGTCGCCGAACTGTCCGAATATACGGCCCATGTTACCGCTCTTCGAGACCGTCTGATCCACGGTCTGCTTGCCTCCGTTCCCGAAGCCCGGCTGAACGGTCACCCGGCCCTCCGTCTTCCCGGCAACGTCAATCTGGCCTTCCCCGGAGTGGAGGGCGAAAGCCTGCTTATGCGGCTGGATCTGGCCGGGATCGCCTGCTCCAGCGGCTCCGCCTGTACCAGCGGCAGTCTGGAACCCAGTCACGTGCTGTCCGCCATGGGCCTTTCACCCGATACGGCCCGCAGCAGCGTGCGTTTTTCTCTTGGCCGGGACAATACCGCCGAGGAGATCGACCGGGTACTGGCCGTCCTGCCCCCCATTGTCGAAGACCTGCGGGCGCGCCTGCGCTCCTGATCCCATACCCTTCCGTTTGATAGAAAGAAAGGACTCTCTATGCCGGATATTCATGGAAACATCGAGGGGATCCGCAAAAGCGTTCTGGACGAAATGAAGACCCTGTACGACCTTCAGCTGGAACCGGACGTTTTTCTCCCGCAGGAAGTGCTTTCCGCCCTGTGCGGCTGGTCTGCCTCCTTCAACCGGGAGGTGGCCCTGTACATCACCCGTTACGGCGAGATCGCCGATATCTTCATCGGCCGGGCGGACGCCATCGACCTGCCCGACCTGCGCCTGCGCCGCAGCCAGCGGCGGCTGAGCATGATCCGCTGCATCCACACCCATCCCGGGGCCACGGGCCAGCTCAGCGATGTAGATCTGAGCGCGCTTCTTTCCATGCGCTTTGACGCCATGTGCGCCGTGGGCGTAAACGCGCAGGGTCAGCCCACCAGCGCCCAGTGCGCCTTTCTGGATCGGGCCGCCTCCGCCGGATATGTACTGACGGAGCTGCTGCCCGCCCGCCGTCTGCCCCAGCAGGACTGGCTGGAACACATCCGGCAGGCCGACGCGGCCTATCTGGCCGAGGAAGAAAAGCTGCAAAAAGACCATGAGCGGGCGGTTCTGGTGGGGATCGAAAGCGAGGAATCGCTGGACGAGCTGGAGGAACTGGCCAGGACCGCCGGTGCCGAAACCGTGCTGCGGGTGCTGCAGAAGCGCCCCTCTCCCGATACCGCCTTCTGCATCGGCAAGGGCAAGGCCGAGGAGCTTTCCCTGCGCTGTCAGGCCATTCAGGCCGATCTGGTCATCTTTGACGAGGTCCTCTCCGGAGTCATGCAGAAAAATCTGGAAGAAGTTCTCCACATCAAAGTGGTGGATCGCACCGCGCTGATTCTGGACATCTTCGCCGCCCGGGCCTCCACCCGGGAAGGCAAGCTGCAGGTGGAAATGGCCCAGCTGAAATACCGCAGCCAGCGCCTGCTGGGGCAGGGCCTTGTGCTGAGCCGTCTGGCCGGCGGCATCGGCACCCGCGGTCCCGGCGAAAGCAAGCTGGAGGTCAACCGCCGCCGTATCCGGGAACGGCTCACCGACCTGCGCCGGGAGCTGGACGAAATGGAAAAGCAGCGCACTCTCCGCCGCCAGAGCCGGGAAAAGGGCGGCGTGCCGGTGGTGGCGCTGGTGGGCTACACCAACGCGGGCAAATCCACCCTCTTCAACCGTCTCACCGGCGCGGACGTGTACGTGCAGAATCAGCTGTTCGCCACGCTGGACAGCGTCAGCCGTCCCGTGAACCTCCCCCATGGCACCAAAGCCCTGTTGGTGGATACCGTAGGCTTCATCCGCAAGCTGCCCCACGAGGTGGTGGAGGCCTTTCACGCCACGCTGGAGGAGGCTCGGCTGGCCGACGTGCTGGTGCTGGTGTCCGACGGGGCCGACCCCCAGCTGCTGTCCCGCCGCCAGACCGTCGGCGAAGTGCTGGACAGTCTCGGCGCCGCAGACGCTCCCCGCATCGACGCGCTGAACAAATGCGACCTGCTCTCCCCTGCCGCCGACGTTCTGCCCGGCGCGCTGCCCATCAGCGCCGCCACGGGGCAGGGCCTGGACGAACTGCTGACCGCCATCGAGGACGCGCTGGACGCGGGCACGGAGGAGGTCGTCCTGCTGGTTCCCTTCGCCCGCTACGCCCTGACGGACAGGCTGCGCCGTCTGGGCAGCGTCCTTTCGCAGGATCACACCGCCGACGGCGTGGTGCTGCGCTGGCGGGCCGAGAAGGCAAATGTAAATTATGCGCTCCGGGAGGGGGCCGTACTCCTTGAAACAGAAAGAAAATAGTTGCTATATTATTACAAAAATGATACAATAATTGTAGTGTGTCCCTGTCTTCCGGCGGCTCTTTCGCAGAGCCGCCAGCGAAAACGCAGACAAATTTTCGTTTTTGGTTGGAAAGGGTGTGAGGAAACCGTGGTGCTGGGAAAAATGCTTTCCATCGTCCTGACCGGCGCAGCGCTGCTTTCCGGAAGCAAAAACGCCGCCCTGCCTGAAAAAAATATCGACGGCACCATTTTTCTGGTCAATCGCCAGCACGTCATCAGCGAGCAGTACGTTCCCGATCCCCTGCGCAAAACGCAGGTTCACGGCATGTCCCAGAGCATGCGGGAGGACGCGGCCGCGGCGCTGGAGGAGCTGTTCCGGGCGGCCCAGTCCGAGGGAATCCGGCTTTCCACCGTGTCCGGCTACCGCAGCTATTCCAAGCAGTCCCTGATCTACAGCCGCAAGGTCGGCCGCACCGGCAGCGAAGCAGAGGCCGACAAGCTGGTGGCCCGGCCCGGAACCAGCGAGCATCAGCTGGGGCTGGCCATGGATCTGGCCACCCGGGACAGCTCCACCCTGTCCGAACGCTTCGCCTCCACCGCCGAGGGCCAGTGGGTGTACGCCAACTGTCAGCGTTTCGGCTTCATCGTCCGCTATCTCAAGGGCTATGAGGACGTCACCGGCTACAGCTACGAGCCGTGGCACATCCGCTACGTGGGGCCGGAGCATGCCGAGGCCATCGCCGCCTCCGGTCTTCCCTTTGAAACGTATCTTTCCGGCTGGAAGCTGGAACTCTACGATTATCTGATTCATCAAGCTATGAACTGAGGTGCTCCCATGAGGAATTTCCGCCGTGCTGTGCTGGTTGGTCTTCTGTGCCTGATGCTGCTCCCCGTTTCCGCCCTCGGTGAGGACGGTTCGCTGGCCATGGGCGGCTCGGAGGTAAAAGAGCCGGAGGTTCGCTGGACCTACGGCGTTTCGCTGACGGCGCTGCAGTCCCCCTATCTGATTCTGGTCAACGAGCAGAACCCGCTGGATAAGACCTTTGAGCCTTCTCCCCTCGTCAAAATGACCAGCGTCAAGCGGGCCACCTCCGCCGTAATCTACCTGCAGGAAGCCTGCGCCAAGGCGATCGAGGATATGTTCGCCGCCGCGCTGGAGGTGCAGGAGTACACCTATACCACCGTCAATTCCAAGGGCGAAGAGACGGAGCACACCGCCAGCTATCCCAACGGCATGGTGCTCATGCTGAAAAGCGGCTACCGCAAGTACGGCACGCAGGCCACCATCTACCAGAACTATCTGGCCCGCAACAACGGCGTGGACGACGGCTATGTCAACAAGCCCGGCGCCAGCGAGCATCAGAGCGGCCTGTGCTGCGACATCCTCAACCGGGACTACGCCGCCCGGGAATACATGACCCAGGATTTCAAGAACACCCCCGAAGCCCAGTGGATGAAGGAAAACTGCGCCCAGTTCGGCCTGATCCTCCGCTACACCGAGGACGGCGAAGCGGCCACCGGCATCAAGTTTGAGCCGTGGCACTTCCGCTATGTGGGCCGGGAGGCGGCGGGCTACCTCAGCTCCACCGGCATGTCGCTGGAGGCCTTCACCGAGGAATGGCAGGCGGCGCTGGCGGATTTC
>CAKUCE010000089.1 GCA_934643535.1 uncultured Clostridia bacterium
CCTTTTGCCTCAATTTTGACAAACGGAAAGGAGCCGATGATATGCCCCTTCATAACCAGCAGCGGGAGGCGGAGATCGCACGTCGTGCCCGGGAAATTGTGGATCAGATGACCGTGGAGGAATGCGTGTGGCAGACCCTTTATACCGCCCCGGCCATTGAGCGGCTTGGGCTTCCCAGCTATAACTGGTGGAATGAGGCGCTCCACGGCGTGGCCCGTGCGGGGCTGGCGACGGTGTTCCCGCAGGCCATCGGTCTGGCGGCCTGCTTTGACGAAGACTTGATGAAGCGCGTCGCGGACGTGATCTCCACCGAGGGACGGGCCAAGTACAACGAAGCCCAGAAACACGGCGACCACGACATTTACAAGGGCCTGACCTTCTGGAGCCCTAACGTGAACCTGTTCCGGGATCCCCGCTGGGGGCGCGGGCAGGAGACCTACGGCGAAGACCCCTGCCTGACGGCCCGGCTGGGCGTGGCCTTTGTGGAGGGGCTACAGGGGGACGACCCCGACCATCTGAAAGCCGCTGGCTGCGCCAAGCATTTTGCCGTTCATTCCGGCCCGGAAAGCCTGCGCCATGAGTTTGACGCAGAGGTATCGCAGCGCGACCTTTGGGAAACCTACCTGCCCGCCTTTGAAGCGCTGGCCACGGAGGCCGGTGTGGAAGGCTTCATGGGCGCGTATAACCGCACCAATGGCGAACCCTGCTGCGGCCATTCCGTGCTGATGAAGCAGATCCTCCGGGGCAAATGGAGCTTCGAGGGGTATTTCACCTCCGACTGCTGGGCCATTGCGGATTTCCATCTGCACCACCACGTGTGCGATACGCCGGTGGAATCGGTGACGCTGGCCATGAAGAACGGCACCGACCTGAACTGCGGCCAGATGTACGGCCACCTGCTGACGGCCTATCACGAGGGCAGGGTGACGGAGGAAGAACTCCGCAGCGCGGCCTTCCGACTGATGCGCACCCGGCTGCGGTTGGGTCTGCCCGGCGAAACCACCCCGTGGGACGGCCTGACCTATGCGGATGTGGACACCGACGAGCATCGGGCACTGAATCTGGACGCGGCCCGCAAGGCACTGGTGCTTCTGAAGAATCAGGACGGCTTCCTGCCGCTGGATCGGACGAAGCTGCATACCGTGGCGGTCATCGGCCCCAACGCCATTTCGACGGTGGCGCTGGAGGGCAACTATTGCGGTACGGCGGGGGAATATCACACCGTTTACGACGGCATTCGGGAAGCGCTGCCTCAAACGACCCGCGTGTACTATGCGCAGGGCAGTCACCTCTGCCTGGACCGGGTGGAGGATCTGTCCAAGAATCCCAACGATCGTGTCAGCGAAGCAGTCGCCATCGCCTCCCGCTGCGAGCTGGTTGTCCTGGCCGTAGGGCTGGATCAGTACGTTGAGGGCGAAGAAATGCCGGATTCCAAGCTGAAAACCTGCGGCGACAAGGCCGACCTGCTGCTGCCGGAGGGTCAGCGGGCGCTGATTACCGCCATCGGTCAAACCGGCGTTCCTACGGTCATCGTCAACATGAGCGGCAGCGCCATGGATCTGGCCGACGGCAACGACTATGCCAGGGCGATCATTCAGGCATGGTATCCCGGCGCGGAGGGCGGACGGGCTGTGGCGCAGCTCCTCTTCGGCGATTATTCTCCCTCGGGCCGTCTGCCGGTCACGTTCTACCATAATGATGAAGAACTGCCTGCCTTTACCGATTACTCCATGGCGAACCGCACCTACCGTTTCCGGGAGCAGAAGCCGCTGTACCCCTTCGGATATGGCCTGTCCTATACGCGCTTTGCCTACTCCGGCCTCCGGGTGGAGACGTCCGCCGGAGAACCGGTTCGGGCGTTCGTCACCGTGCAGAACACCGGAAAGAGGGAAGGCGACGAGATCATTCAGGTCTATGTCCGTCTGGAAAACGCGGAAGTCCCCGTCCCGCTGCGTACCCTGGCCGCTTTCCGCCGCGTCAGCCTGAAGCCGGGCGAAAGCCGGGAAGCAGAGCTGAAGCTGCTTCCGTCCGCTATGTATGAGTATGAGGAAGACGGCGCGCGGCATACCCATCGCGGCCCGGTGCGCCTCTGGGCGGGCGGATGCCAGCCGGACGAGCGCAGCCGCGAACTGACCGGTACCGAGGTACTGGAAACGGTTTTTGAACTGCGGTGATTCAAACCGGAAAACGTCATAGCAAAACGCAGCTCCTCCGCTGGCAGCGGGAGAGCTGCGTTTTACGATGAAAAAGTCAGATGAAAAGCCGCTTCAGGACGCTTCCAATGTCCTCGTCGATACACAGGGAACGGGCTTCGAGCGATTCCGGGCAGAAAGCCTCGCCCTGATTGACGCACACGTAGACGGCGCGGGGATTCTTCGCGGTGAATTGCCAGAAGGGCACTTTGATGATGCCGGGGGTGTTCATTCCAACGCCCAGTTCCCAGTAGACCACCCGGCTTTCGGACGTGCGGTCCAGAAAAGCCTGATATCGTGCCGCTGCCGCATCCCAGCCCGCGTCCTGAACAAAACGATCGTCGCAGCGCAGATTCATGGTCATGGGCCTGCCGCAGACCGGGCAGCGGGGAAGCAGCTCGCCGGGGATCTGCAGATTCTCCTGCCGCTCCGCCATTTGACGGATAAGCGCTTCGTTGTCATAGGTCTGCTGGCAGCAGGGTTCGCTGCACTGAAACAGCCCATAATCGCCCTGCGTGTAAAACAGGCGTTCTTTGTCGAAACCGGCTTTCTGGAACTGATGGTCTACGTTGGTGGTCAGCACGAAATAGTCGCGTCCCTGCAAAAGCCGCAGGAGCAGCCGGTAGGGTTCACCGGCCCCGGCCTCGTAACGGTTCAGCAGGATCATCCGCGACCAGAACGCCCAGTAGGCTTCCGGCGACCGGTAGGGATAAAAGCCCCCGGAGTACATATCATGAAAGCCGTAAGCCCGTTCGAAAGCGGCAAAATTCCGCCGGAAGCGTTCGCCGCCGTAGTCAAAGCCCGCCGAGGCGGAAAGCCCCGCGCCCGCTCCGACGACGATCGCGTCCGCCGCATCCAGCTCATGCTTCAACCGGGCGATGGGATCCCAGCAGGCTTCGGTAGAGACGTTCGTCGGATTCTTGGAACACATTGAAGATCACCTTGATTGAACTGTGATTTTGATAGGCCTGAACGGTATGAAGAGCGATCTGCGCGGCTTCTTCCCGGGGAAAATGAAATTCCCCGGTAGAGATGCAGCAGAACGCCACGCTTTCCAGTCCGTGCCGGTCCGCGGTTTCCAGACAGGCGCGGTAGCAGGAAGCCAGAGCCGCCCGATGCGCTTCCGTCAGCCTGCCGCCGACGTAAGGCCCCACGGTGTGCAGCACATACCGGCAGGGCAGGTTGAAGGCGTGCGTGAGTCTGGCCTGCCCGACGGGTTCGTCATACCCCTGCCGTTCCATTTGACCGTTCAGCTCAAGCCGAAGCTGTACCCCGGCAAAGGTGTGGATCGCGTTGTCGATGCAGCCATGGCAGGGATAGAAGCACCCCAGCATGGCGCTGTTGGCCGCGTTGACGATCGCATCGCAGCGGAGAGTCGTTATATCCCCGCGCCAGAGGCAGAGACCCTCCCGGACAGGGGGCAGCGTCCGCCAGTCGGTTACGCCCCGGCGGCGCAGCTCTTCCTGCAGATATTCGTCCTGCAGCCGGAGAAAATCCTGCCCGATGGGAAGCGGCGGGCGCACGTTCATCAACCCGCGAAGCAGCCGCTTTTGCCCGGCTTCGTCCGTGGGCAGAGGAACGTCGCTCTCCTGCCGCTCGGCCAACAGAAATTGGATCAGCGCTCTGCGCCGCTCTTCCTGCGTCATAACAACCTCCTGACAGACTGCCGCCCGGGTCCGGAAATGGACCCGGGCCAAGCCGGATTACGCCTGCACCACGCTGATTCGCTGCCCCGTATGCTGCCCGGAGACGATTTCATCTACCATGGCGATGGCATAGTCCGCATAGCTGAGGACGCTTTCGCCCTTAGAACTCAGCGTCAGTTCCTCGCCGCCCAGCCGGTAGCGGCCAGTGCGCGGGCCATCGGCCTGAAAATCAGCGGCGGGGGAAAGGTACGTCCACCGCACGTCGCTGCGGGTTCGGAGCAGCTTCAGCGCCTCGTCATGGGCTGCGGCCAGCGGCTTGAAGGCGTCCGGAAAATCCGGGCCGTCGGCCACGCAGAGGGTATGTTCCCGATTCACATACAGGCTGCCCGCGCCGCCTACCACCAGCAGACGGGTTGCCGTACCGGAAAGCAGGTTGCACAGATGCTCGGCCGCCCGGGGAATGCCGCCAAGCGTTTCGGGCGTCCATGCACCAAAGGCGTCCACCACCGCGTCATAGCCCTGCAGATCCTTCGCGGTCAGGTCGAACAAATCCTTCTGCACAAAGCTGCGGGCCTCCGAAGCATTTTCGCTCCGGGCAATGGCGGTCACGTCCAGTCCGCGGGACAACGCTTCGTGAACGATCATTTTTCCGGCTTTTCCATTGGCACATACGACTGCAATTTTCATGTTTGTTTCCTCCCTGGGAATCCCTGCCGCTCGAAGCGGCATGTCCGTCATGTTTTCTGCGCCCGGCAGCGGCCGCTCTCCCGGGCACAGGCAAATCATAACGCCGTCCGTATCACTTGTAAAGTAAGCACAATATTGTGCCGTAGTTACCAAAAGGATACCGCTGCGGATTGACAGGCTTTTCCGAACGCGCTATGATGAAAAAAAGAAGAAAGGAGAAAGCCCATGGAAAAATTTTCTCCGTCGTTTCCGCTGCCGCCCTGCCCGGTGGAAACCACGCTGATGCTCATCGGCGATAAATGGAAAGTGCTGATTCTGCGGGATCTTCTGGCCGGCACCAAACGCTTCGGCGAACTGAAAAAATCCATTGGAAACGTTTCTCAGAAGGTGTTGACGGCACAACTGAGAGACATGGAGGAAAAGGGACTGGTCCGCCGCAAGGTCTATGCGGAGGTGCCGCCCCGGGTGGAGTATTCGCTGACGGAGCTGGGCTTCAGTCTGGAACCCATTCTGACCGCCATGCGCCTTTGGGGAGAGGAATACCAGAAATCCCGGAGCTGAGGCAGGAAACCTCCTGCCCTTACGCGAATTATTGAACGAAAGTGCTGGAGCCTTCGGCTTCCGGCAGTATCTTTGATGAAAAGACAGGAGATACCGATGAAAACGCTGGTGGAACGGTTGGAGACCCCGATTCGGGAGGAAACGGACGTATTGGTAGTCGGCGGAGGCATTGCGGGCGTGGCGGCGGCGCTGGCGGCCCGGCGCGCAGGCGCACGGGTGCTTTTGATGGAAAAACAGGCGCTGCTGGGCGGCCTGGCCACCAACGGACTGATCAGCTGGTATGAACCCCTGTGCGACGGACAGGGCCATCAGTTGATTTACGGGCTGGCGGAAGAACTGCTTCGCCTGTCCTTCCGTTACGGAGACGACAGCCTGCCGGAAATCTGGAAGGATCGCTCCGTACCGGTGGACCCCGCCATGGTTCGCCCTGAAAAGCAGCATCCCGTGGGTGGACGCTACGGGACGTTCTTTTCGCCCACTCTGTTTCAGCTGGCGCTGGACGAGTTGCTGCTCAAGGAGGGCGTGGAGCTTCGGCTGGATATTCAGGCCGTTACGCCGGTGTTGGAAAACGGCCGCGTGACCGGCGTGGTAACGGAAAGCAAGAGCGGCCGGGAGTGTTTCCCGGCCAAGGCGGTGGTAGACGCCAGCGGCGACGCCGACCTGTTCGACCGCGCGGGCGTTCCCTGCGTGCTGGGGAAGAACTTCCTTTCCGTTGTGACTCATTGGAGCGATACCGCGGAAAAGAAAAAAGCGCTGGAGCTGCGCAAATGGCGATGCGGCGGGGCCGACCTGCACGGCAACGGACATCCGGCGGATTATCCTTTGCTGTCCGGCACCACGAATGAGGAGATCACTCGATTCCTGCTGGATGGCCGGCGCATTATCCGGGAAAAGATCGCGGGAGAGGAACGCACCCGGCGGGATATTGTGGCGCTTCCTACGCTTCCGCAGTTCCGCAAGACCCGTCGTCTGGACGGCGCGTATACGCTGACGGAGCAGGACTGCCATCAGGCTCATGCAGATTCCATCGGTCTGGCGGCTGATTTTGAAAAGGTGGGGGACTGGTATGAGATCCCCTACGGCTGCCTGTATCACCCGGACTGCGCCAACATGCTGGCCGCGGGACGGATGGTCAGCTCTGACGGTTGGGTATGGGACGTGACCCGCGTCATTCCCGTCTGCGCGTTGACCGGGCAGGCTGCAGGACTGGCAGCCGCTCAGCTGGCTGCATCGGGCCAGACCGCTGCGGCGCTCCCTCTGGAGCCGCTCCAGAATGCTCTCCGGGAGCAGGGCGTCGTGCTGCACCGGGCCGATCTGGCGGAGTAACGGTCAGACGATTCAAAAGACCGGAGAGACAGGGCCGCGTTCATAAGACAAAGAACAATCACAGCAGTTGGCTCTGCTGTGACTGTTCTTGTGTTTTTTCGTTACGCAATGAGCTGGAAACGGATAGACCTGCCAATCGGATTTTGCGAATGCGGAGGAGCATGGAATTGTGATCGATAAAAGATATTATGAAAAAACTGGCGGTTTCTCTTATGTTTTAGGGAAACTGAGAAAGAAGCTTGGCAGGCAGCAGACGGAGGTCCTGATAAAGGATGCAGCAGACCTTTGCAACGACTTATGTGAGAAATATAAAGGACTGCCGAAAAAGGAAAGACTCCATACCGAACGGATGATCTTCCCGCGGGCTGCCTTTTATCTGCAGATGATCCGATATATCTCGCGTGAAGAATCCATCAGCCTGATAGAAGAAGCTGTAAGAATAGGGGTAGAGCCTGATCGAAAACGTCTGAACGCTGTGACGAAGATTCCCTTTATTCGGCCGCTTTTCTTTAAGATTTTCCCCAGGATGATCAATACCATGTTCAATGAAGAAGCAGGTTTCAAGGCTGCACAAATGGAATCCGACAGCAGACATTACAGGGTCGATGTTCTGCAATGCCCCTATGTGAAGTATTGCGAATTGCTGGGCTGCAAAGAATTGACAGCCACATTCTGACTGAGCGATGACCGCGTCTATGGAAATATGTGCGGCATCACCTTCGAGCGGCAAGGCACGCTAGGACGGGGCTGCGCTAAATGTGATTTTTATTTTTACAGGAAGTAGTGCCGGGGAAACACGCTGAAAATAGAAGGAATGGTTCATGACGGCATAGCTGCGCTGATGTGCGGGCTGCAAGCAAACTGCCCCGGGCATCCAAGCCCGGGGCAGTTTGCGTCGTTGGGATCATAGCCATCCCTTCGCTTGAATGCCGTTCTTTTTGGCCGGGTTACAAGCAAAAGAGCGTCTTCGCCAGTTTCTTTCCGGTTTCCGTTTTCATGATGGTATCTACAAAATTCTGAACATTCGCAGGACTGTAGGTTTTTTCGGAGGCGTTGACGAGGTAATCCGCTTCGATCAGAATCTGATAATCAATGCCTTCGATGGCGGTCAAGGTGTGATGATGGCCGACCAGATAAGCGATCCGTTCCACCTGCGCGTCGGTCATGCCGGAATCGGCCAGAAATGTTCTGACGATGGCAGGGCCTTCTTTTTCCTGCAATTTTCCGTCGGCACGCCCGTATTTCTCACGGCAGAGAGGACAGGCGATGTCATGGACGATAGCGGCGGCTTCCAGCAGATATTGGGTGTCTGCATCCAGCCCTTCCAGCTCGCCGATGGTCCTGGCATAGGTCCAGACGGTGATGAAATGAGTAATATCATGAAGGTTGCCGTTGGAAAAAACGATCATCTGTTCCATCAGTTCCGCAATGGTTTTCATGGATCTTTCCTCTCATTCTTCCGTAATATCCGCAAACATCAGCAGCTCAAAGCAGGGGTAGCTTTCCTCCGTTTGCCCGTCTTCGTCTGCGGCTCCCAAAGACATGCCGGCGCAGGTGCCGTACATCATGACGCGCTGGCCCTCCTGATATTTCGGCTCTTCCTTGCAGGTGACCAGAATGATGTCGGAATAATTTCCGCTCTTTCTGGTCAGCGCCATGCGGGCCAGCCAGTCGCCGCCGGATTCCGCAGCGCTGAGAAAATAAGCGCTGTAGCCCATGATCTTGCCTTCGTAGCCAGACATTTTCTGGATCAGGGTGGCGTAACCGGGCTTGACGGCTTCTTTTTTCAGCTGCTTGAGCGTATCCGCATCCGACCAGCTGCGCGTAACGGTATAAATCAGCCGACGGTCGCTCAACGCTTTTTTGGAGAAAACCAGCCCGATTTCGTAAACGCCCTCCTGCTTCAGTGTGAAATCAATGGAGAATTTGCCTTCGGAGGTGACTTTTTTGGTGCCGATGGCTTCGCTGTTCAGGAACAGCTGAATGTTTGCCCCAGGCTCGGAGGTCCCGGCGATGGTCAGGGTGTCCGTCTCAATGGAGTCCGGCACGTCGTTTTTCAGAACCACCGGCAGCAGAGTGCGGGAGTAGGTGACGGGGTAGGCCAGCTCCACTACCTCCTCGCCCTGGTTTTCGCCGGTCAGCGTCAGAAGATACACGCCCTCTTTCGGCAGCGTCACCGGCATTTTGAATTTGCCGTTTGACCCGACCGTGACTTCGGTCAGGATCGGGTTGGGATAATTCAGTCCCATGGTGACCGCCGTCAGCTTCACGCCCGGGGCGGCGGTACCGGCCAGCGTGAAGGTATTCTGATTG
Organism: uncultured Clostridia bacterium; assembly: GCA_934643535.1. Taxonomy (GTDB): domain Bacteria; phylum Bacillota; class Clostridia; order Christensenellales; family Aristaeellaceae; genus Limiplasma. The sequence continues at coordinate 8,726 of CAKUCE010000089.1, forward strand.
GTCTCCACCGGCGGCACGTCGGTGATGTTGATCTGCGCGCTGGCCATGGCGGACATGGGCTTGACTTCAATAAAATGGAAGGTGTCCCAGATTTTGTTCAGCGTGCGGTTGTCCTTGCTGGTGGTGGAACGCCCATGCACCTGCAGGTCCAGCGTGATCTGGTAGCCGTTGCGGATGGTGCGCCGCATAAAGCCCCGGTACAGCGTATCGCCCGCTTCCCGGCGGCGGTACGTCAGCACCAGAAACCGGCCCTCGGCGCTGTTGTTCCATTCGGCGGCAGAAAAATCATACCCGTCGTATTCATTGCGGGGGGAGTGGCTCAGCCGGTAGCTCTGGCGCACGTCCGTGCTTTGCTCGTTTACGTCGAAGATCAGGGCGATGTCGTCGCTCTGTTCCGCCGTCAGTTCAAAGCAGAGGTCTTCCGCTTCGCTCCAGCATTGCAGGAGAACGCCGCGGTCTTCCATGTCCTGCTGCACCTCTGCCGCCATTTTTCCCCGTGCTTCCAGCCAGCCGGAAAAATTGTCCAGATAGCCGGGGCGCAGCACAACGGGAAAGGTATCCGGAATATCAACGCTGGCAAAAATTTCGTCCAGCACAAAAATTTCAGCCGAAGCCGCGCCGCACAGGCACAGACAGAGCAGCAGCACCGCCAGAATCGCCGCCATTCGCTTTCCCATTCAACGTCACGCCTTTCTTACGCCATGTGAAATGGCAAAAACAGTTCAGAACATTTTAGCATATTTCCACCTGTTTGTACAAGTCTTCTCCCACGCGGCAGAGGCGCGGAAAAGTAAAAAATACCCGTTCTATCGATACACGGCGGACAGTTTTTGATTGCTTCTTTGTTTGGCTCGTGTTATGATAAGAGAGGAAAAAACGCGAATTCTGACGAGGGAAAGGTTGGCGGCGTCTGCATGAACATTCTGCATCTGAAGTACGCGGTAGAGGTGGCCCGCTGTGGGTCCATCAACAAGGCGGCGGAAGCTCTGTATATGAATCAGCCCAACCTGAGCCGCGCCATCAAGGATCTGGAAAATTCACTGGGCATCACCATTTTCGGCAGGACGGCCAAGGGGATGTACGTCACGCCGGAGGGCGAGGAATTCCTGGGCTACGCCCGCAAAATTCTTCGGCAGATCGACGAGGTGGAGAGCATCTATAAAGCGGGTGTGCCCGTCAAGCAGCGCTTCTCCATCTCCGTTCCGCGCGCCAGCTATATTTCCGAGGCTTTCGCCCAGTTTTCCAAGAGCCTGACCAACGAGCCGGCCGAGCTTTTTTATAAGGAAACCAACGCCCAGCGGGTCATCACCAATATTCTCAAGGCGGACTATCATCTGGGCATTCTGCGTTATGCTTCCAACTATGACAAGTATTTTAAGGAAATGCTGACGGAGAAGGGACTGGTGTGGGAGCTGATCACCGAATTCCGCTACGTGCTGGCCATGAGCAGGGAGCATCCGCTGGCCAAGCTGGACGAGGTGCATTTTGACGACCTGAAGCCCTATATCGAGATCGCTCACGCAGATCCTTACGTGCCGTCGCTGCCGCTGTCCGTGGTCAAAAAGGAAGAGCTGCCGGACGAGACCGAACGGCGCATCTTCGTGTTTGAACGCGCCAGCCAGTTTGATCTGATGGCGGAAAACCACGAGACATATATGTGGCTTTCCCCGGTGCCGCAGAAGCTGAAGGACCGTTACGGACTGGTGGAGAAGAATTGCCCGGACAACAAAAAGACTTATCGGGATCTGCTGATCTACCGCAAGGACTATCATCTTTCCGAGCTGGACCGCCGGTTCATCACGGAGCTTTGTCTGGCCAAGCGCCAGTACATCTGACCCCACCGGCGGCAAACGCTTGGAAACAAAGCAGTTCATGCGTATATCGATAATGATTATACCAATATATCAAACAAACAATTCCGTTTGAGAAAAAACGGCGTTACAATTTGTGTGGTTCGTTGGGATCCTGACCCAAAACGCAGGGAGGGAGTGGAGCATGAAGCAATCGGCATTGACCAAGGCCACGCTGGGCCGTCTGCCCGGTTATCTGCAGTACCTGCAGAAGCAGGATTTTCAGCCGGGAGACGCGATTTCTGCCACCACGATCGCCCGGGAGCTCCGGCTGGGCGAGGTACAGGTTCGCAAGGATCTGGGCGCGGTCAGCGGCACGGGCCGTCCCAAGGT
>CAKUCE010000090.1 GCA_934643535.1 uncultured Clostridia bacterium
GAAGTACGGTATCGCCACCATCCGTATCGACTTCATGGGCAGCGGCGATTCTACCGCTGATTATACCGGCTATACCTTCGAAAGCGCTGTGAGCGACGCCGCTGCCGCCGCCGCTTACCTGCAGACGCTGGAAAACGTTGACGCTGATAAGATCGGCGTGATGGGCTGGAGTCAGGGCGGCACCGACGCGCTGCTGGCCGCCGCCCGCCATCCCGAGCTGTTCAAATCCGTGGTGACTTGGGCCGGCGCTCCTGACCTGAGCGATATGCTGACCGACGAACTGTATGAAGAAGCTAAGAAAAACGGTTTCTTCGTCATGACCTTCGACTGGCGCGATTCCCTGAACGTGTCCCTGCAGTGGTGCGACGATGTGGCCAATACCGACGTGCTGGCTGAGTTTGCCGAGGGCTACAACGGCCCCGTGCTGGCTATCCATGGCAAGGACGACACCACCGTGGAACCCGAGTGGAGCAACAAGATCGTGGCCGCCAGCAGGAACGAGGCGTCCAAGACCTACTTCATCGAAGGCATGGATCACACCTTCAACGTGTTCTCCGAGGAGGATTTCCACTCCCTGTATAACGCGGTAGACGCTACCGGCGAGTTCTTCAAGGCCACGCTGGCCGACTGAAACTGATCTCTGCCAGCGCGTTCGCTCTGGCAAATCAGAAAAACTGCTGCAAGCCCTCGCTTTGCAGCAGTTTTTTTTGCGCGCGTTTGCAGTCTGTTCGTGTCTCAACAGACGCCTTTTGCGTGGGGTCGGCCGTCAACCGATAGAACGACCGGCGCCGTCCATGAAACCGTTGACGAGCCGCAGCACTTCCTCGCTGTTGCCCGTCAGGGTGATTCTTGGGGTGCTCGCCGCGCCGTCAAAGGAAAAACGGATGTTGTGATAAGAACCGTTGTTGATGCGGTAACAAAAGAATTCCGCCATTTCTTTTCTGTTTCTTCCGGGACAGTCCAGAATGATGCAGATCTCGTCATTGTTTTTCTGGTCGTCCAGAAGAAAGTCATACACGGCGGCGTGATGTTTGGCCAGAATACTGGGACGCACCGCCGGGTGACGGACAAAGTCCTCCACCTGTTCCGGGGTGAAATGCCAAAGCCCGTCGATCTTTTCTCCCTGAAGGATCCCGGAGGAAATATATTTGCGAATCGTGCGGTCCGTCAGCCCGGTAAGCAGAACAAGATGGCTTATCAGATAGTATTTGCCGCTTTCTTCCATGGGATAGCTCCTCTCAACGCTTGTTCCTGCAGGTCATGCTCTCATTATAAAACGGCCAAAGCGGGGAATCAATTTGAAATCCCTCCAGTTTTTCATAGCTGCGGCGTTCCGCCTCGGGCGTCTCGGAAGCATTTTTTGCCGGGGAGGTTCCTCAATCCCTTGCAAAGAAAGCGCTTTCGCCGCAAAATAAATTTTTCCCAGTATTTTTTATTTAGAATTGACAAAAATCAAACAATGAGTATAATCAACCTATGAAAACGTTTGCGCAGCATTTGAATACTGAATGCTACGCAGACGAATCGAAAAGGAGTGGAACCAGTTATGAAAAAGATTCTGGCCATGTTGGTTGCCGCTACGATGATCCTTGGCATGGTGAACATCTTCGCCGTGGCCGAGACCACCGCTACCGGCTCTGTTTACTACCTGAACTTCAAGCCCGAGCAGGCTGAACAGTGGGAAGCTCTGGCCAAGGTGTACACCGAGCAGACCGGTGTGCCCGTGACCGTTGTGACCGCCGCCTCCGGCACCTATGAAGACACCCTGCGCTCCGAGATCGAAAAGCCCGAAGCACCCACCCTGTTCCAGGTGAACGGCCCCGTGGGTCTGAAGACCTGGAGCGACTACTGCCTGGATCTGAGCGACACCGAGGTCTACAAGGAGCTCAAGAGCGACGACTTCGCCCTGAAGCAGGACGGTCAGGTGCTGGGTCTGGCCTACGTCATCGAGACCTACGGCCTGATCTACAACAAGGACCTGCTGGCCAAGTACTGCGCGCTGGATAACGCCGTTATCAAGGACGCTTCCGAGATCAACAACTTCGCGACCCTGAAGGCCGTCGCCGACGACATCCAGGCCCGCAAGGACGAACTGGGCGTGCTGGGCGCTTTCACCTCTGCCGGTATGGACTCCAGTTCTGACTGGCGCTTCAAGACCCATCTGGCCAACCTGCCCATCTACTATGAATACAAGGCCGACGGCATCGGCACCACCGAGGCCATCAAGGGCACCTATCTGGACAACTACAAGCAGATCTGGGATCTGTACATCAACGACGCTACCTGCGAGCCTGCCATGATCGGCGGCAAGACCGGTGAAGACGCTGTGGCCGAGTTCACCCTGGGTGAGGCAGTGTTCTATCAGAACGGCACTTGGGCTTACAACGACTGCATCAACGGCGGCATGACCGACGAGCAGCTGGATATGCTGCCCATCTACATCGGCGCTGAGGGCGAGGAAAATCAGGGCCTGTGCACTGGTTCTGAAAACTACTGGTGCGTGAACAAGAAGGCTCCTCAGGAGAACATCGACGCCACTCTGGCCTTCCTGAAGTGGGTCGTGACCAGCGATGAAGGCCGCGACGCTCTGGCCAACCAGATGGGCTTCGTGACTCCCTTCAAGGCATTCGACGACGGCTACACCGCCCACAACGCTCTGCTGGACGCCGCTGCCCGTTACATCGCCGAGGGCAAGACCTCTGTGAGCTGGAACTTCCCCACCATGCCTTCCGAGACCTGGAAGAACAATCTGGGCGCCGCTCTGCTGGAGTACGCTCAGGGCACCGGCACTTGGGACAACGTGAAGACCGCGTTCGTCGATGGCTGGGCTTCTGAATACGCCGCGCTGGCGAAGTGATCCCGTCTGAAAGCGGCCCGGGTGATTCCGGGCCGCCTACCCCGCTTGAGGGTGTCCTTAAGCGGGGCTTTTTCATCGAAGGGATGAATGGCAGGATTTTCCGGCCCAATGTCGAAACAGAACCAATGAAATGCCCCGGAATGGGGAAAACTCTCTGCCGTATGGCAGGCGAACTATCGCAAGACCCGCACAGGGGGGACGAAGTAATGACGAATACCATCAAGCGCTACTGGCCCGTATTTGTTCTGCCGACGATGCTGGCCTTTGCGATCGGCTTCCTGATCCCGTTCGTCTCGGGACTGTATCTTTCATTCTGCGATTTTACTACGGTTTCCAATGCCACGTTTGTGGGCTTTTCCAACTATGTGAAGGCCTTTACCGACACCAGCAGCGATTTTCTGCACGCCCTGTGGTTCACAGCGGCGTTTGCAGGTATTTCCACCGTGCTGATCAACCTGTTCGGTCTGGCCATCGCCCTTTTGCTGGTGCGCGGCTTTAAGGGCACCAACATTTTCCGCACGGTGTTTTTCCTGCCCAACATGATCGGCGGCATCGTTCTCGGCTGGCTGTGGCAGGTTATTTTGAACGGCGTTCTGGCCAACTATGGCCGCACGCTGGTGTATAACGAATGGTACGGCTTCTGGGGCCTGATGATCGTCATGCTCTGGCAGCAGGCGGGCTACATGATGATCATCTACATTTCCGGCCTGACCTCCATTCCCGGCGAGCTGATCGAAGCGGCGGAGATCGACGGAGCCAATTCCTGGCAGATCCTGACCCGGGTCAAGCTGCCCATGATCATGCCCTCCATCACCATCTGCACCTTCCTGACGCTGACCAACGGCTTCAAGCTCTTCGACCAGAACCTGGCGCTGACCAACGGCATGCCGTCCTCCCGGTCGGAGCTGCTGGCGCTGAACATTTACAACACCTTCTACGGCCGCACCGGCTGGGCCGGAGCCGGACAGGCGAAAGCCGTGGTATTCTGCATCATCGTTGTCGCCATCGCGCTGCTTCAGCTGCGGGCGACCCGTACCAAGGAGGTGCAGCAGTAATGGCTAAGAAAAGTCTGAAAAAGCAGCTCGAAGGCGGCAAAACCGCTTTTACCGTGGATGCAGCAGTAATGGCTAAGAACGGTCTGAAAAAAAAGACCCGCGTTGCCAACCACATCCTGACGGTGGTTTTCTCGCTGGTCTCGATCCTGTATCTGTATCCGCTGGTCATGATGGTGCTCAACAGCTTCAAGAAAAAGGCTTTCATCAGCCGCGCCCCCTTTGCCCTGCCTACGGACAAAATGTTCGCCGGGCTGTCCAACTACGAGCTGGGTATTTCCCGCACCAACTTCTGGGGTTCCATGGTCTGGAGCGTGGTCATCACGGTGCTTTCCGTGTTTCTGATCCTGCTGTGCACCTCCATGTGCGCCTGGTTCATCAGCCGCGTTGTCAACGGCTGGACGAAGACGGTCTATCTGCTGTGCATCTTCTCCATGGTGGTGCCCTTCCAGATGGTCATGTTCACCCTGAGCAAGCTGGCTAACACCGTACAGCTCAACACGCCATGGACGATTCCCATCGTGTATCTGGGCTTCGGCGCAGGTCTGGCGGTGTTCATGTTCACGGGCTACATGCGCTCCTGCCCCATCGCCATCGAGGAATCGGCCATGATCGACGGCTGCACGCCGCTGGGCATCTTCTTCAAGATCGTCCTGCCCATCCTGCAGCCCACCTACGTTTCCACCGGCATTCTGGAAGCCATGTGGATCTGGAACGACTACCTGCTGCCCTATCTGGTGCTGGACATCAAAAAATACAAGACCATCCCCATTGCCGTGCAGTACCTGAAAGGCGGCTACGGCTCGGTGGACATGGGCGCAATGATGGCCATGCTGACGCTGGCGATCCTGCCCATCGTGGTTTTCTACCTTGCGTGCCAGAAATACATTGTATCCGGCGTAATGGCGGGTGCGGTGAAGGGCTGAGGCTTTGAAAATACAAACGCCTTCCGGCGGGGAAAGGGATTCCCGCCGGGAGGCGTTTGGTGATTTCGGGGGGGATGGCGCGCTGACTACAGCGCGGTTGGTGGGGCTGCCGCCCTATGGGTTTTCTGCCAGCTTCGGTGCCCGAAGGTTTCCAAAGGGGAACGAAGGGAAGCGGGTATCCAGTGGATACAACCGCCGAAGGCGGTTAGCGACCCGGAGTTCAGGCAAACAACAAGCGGAGCGCACGGCAGTGCGAACCGCGCCGATTGTTTGCCCCGAGGAAAGCACTTTGGTGCGCCCGCAGGCGCATACCCCTGCCCCGGAGGGGGAATGACGCGCCGACTGCGGCGCGGATGGGACTTGTCGTCCTACAAGGACGTTTATTTGTTTCGGTAGGCGAACCCGAAGGGGTGCAGGGGGCGAGCGGAAAGCCCCCTGCAAGCAGCGGCGGGAGCCAACTTTGTCTAAGAAATTCCCCTGCCGAGGGAATGACGCGCCGACTACGGCGCGGATTGGGACTTGCCGTCCCATGGGGCGTTCACACTTTTCTTTCGATGGCGAAAGAAAAGTGTGCAAAAGAAAGCCAGCGGCACGGCGACTCCGGGAAAAAGGCTCCTATTGCCCATTTTGACGGCGGGGCTCGCAATGTCGCGCGCAATGGAGCTGGATAGCTTACACACAGGGGCGGAGCGCGCTCGTGCTCGCCTTTTTCCGCCGTCAAAATGGGCGGGCCTTTTTCCCTCCGCTGCCTATCGCCGCCCTGCCCCGGCGCAGTTGGCGGGGGACATACTCAACCCCTGCAGGGTGGGATGCTTCGTTGTGGCTTGAGAATTTTTGCGACGCAAAAGGCCAGCGTGATTTTGATTTCATGCTGGCCTTTGCAGCGAGCCATGAGGCCTGTTGCCGAATGGCGGTCTGAATCGGCCAAACGGCAGGGAGCCGCACCAGACCCGCGAGCCGCGAGGCCCGTCGCCGAGCGGCGGTAATTTCGCAGTCAAGCTGCATGTCCTACGAGCAGCCCCGCGCCCATAGGGCGCGGTGTGGGGTCAAGGGGCACTGCCCCTTGTTAGAGGAGGATGCAGATCATGCCGCCGTTGCCTTCGTTGATGATCTTGCTGAGGGTCTCCTGAACTTTTTCCTGGGCGTCTATGGGCATCCGCATCAGCTTGTTGGAAAGCCCCTCCCGAACCAGCTCGTGCAGACTTTTGCCGAAGAAGTTCGTGTTCCAGATGGTCTGGGGATCGTTCTGGAATTCCTCCAATAGATACTTTACCAGTTCCTCGCTCTGCTTTTCCGTGCCGACGACGGGGGAAACCTCCGTTTCGATGTCCACCCGGATCAGATGCAGACTGGGCGCGTTGGCTTTCAGCCGGACGCCGAAGCGGCTGCCCTGCTGGACGATCTCCGGCTCCTGCAGGGTCAGCTCGCTCATGGTGGGCGTGACCAGACCGTAGCCTGTCTCCCGGACGCTGCGCAGGGCGTCCGCTACGTGGTCGTACTCACTCTTGGCCGCGACCAGCTCCTTCATCAGCCGGAGAAGATGCGCGTCGCCCTCGATGGTGGTGCCGCATTCCTCGCCCAAAATTCGGTTGAACAGGCCGTCCTTCAGGGGCAGGGCAAAATTCAGCCGCCCTGTGCCCAGCTCAATGCCGTCCGGCCGCAGGCCGTCCGTGTAAGGACTGTCCGCAAAGGCCCCGGCAAAGACCGCCTGATCCCGCATACAGCTGACCTTCGCCCCGGCTTCCTTCACATGCTCCAGCACATGCTGCACCAGCCAATGCCCTTCGTCCAGCGCGTTGAGCCAGCCGGGCACGGAAACGCGAATTTCCCGCAGGGGAAATTGATAAAGCACTTCTTCGAAGACCTGCTGAATTTCGGGGAGTCCCATTTCCTTTACGTTCAGGGAAAGGGCGGGCACGCCGTAGCGCTCGCTGAGCCGCTGCCGCAGGGCCAGCGTTTCTTCCGCCTCCGGGTGGCGGCTGTTCAGGATCAGGATAAAGGGCTTGCCGATTTCCTTTAATTCCCGCACCACCCGCTCCTCCGGCGGCTGGTATGCCTCCCGGCTCAGGTCGGCGATGCTGCCGTCGGTGGTGACCACCAGTCCGATGGTGGCGTGATCCGTGATGACCTTCCGGGTGCCGATCTCCGCCGCCTGCTCAAAGGGAATGTCGTAGTCGAACCACGGGGTGTGTACCATCCGGGACGCGCCGTCCTCCTCGGTGCCCAGCGCGCCCTCCACCAGATAGCCCACGCTGTCCACCATGCGCACCCGCACGGCGGACTGATCGTCCAGCGTGACGCTGACCGCCTCGCTGGGTACGAATTTGGGCTGGGTGGTCATAATGGTCTTTCCGCTGCCGCTCTGGGGCAGCTCGTCGGTGAGACGCTCCCGCCGGGGCCCCGCCGCCATGCGGCTTAAGACCAGCTCCTCCATCATGCGGGAGATCAGGGTGCTTTTGCCCGTGCGCACCGGCCCTACCACGCCGATGTATACGTCGCCGTCGGTTCGTTTGGCAATATCGCGGTACAGATCAAAGTTCTGCTCACTCAAAGCGTTCATTCCTCCTTCGTCTGGCTGGTGCAAGGATATGCATGGCTGTTTGCGGGTATGTTACCGGCAGAAGGGGAAAATAGGGAATGAAATTTCCCTCAAGATGCGTTATACTAAGGGCGGGATTTTCTGGAAGCAAGCCACAGGGAGGCCGGTACCATGGACGAGAACCTGCGCCGGGCGGCGGACGATCTGCTGAACGCCCTGCACGAGACGGAAAGCTGGAAGCACTATGCGGCCCTGCGGGAAAGCGTGATGGCCGACGAGGGTACGGCGGCGCTGCTGCGCCGGTTCGCCGCGGCCCAGAGCGCTTTGCAGATGGCGGCCCTTTCCGGCGGCGAGCCTCGGGAGGAGGACGCCCGCGCCTTCGAGCAGCTCAGCGCCCTTTTGTACGACAGCGAGGAAGCCAGCGACTATCTGCTGGCCCAGATGAAGGTGCAGCAGCTGGTGGCCCAGCTGATGGAAAAAATCACACGGGAGGCCGGGCTGGATATTCCCCTCGGCTGAGCAAGGAGGAAACCCATTGAAACGCAGAAAGAATCATCCGATATTGCCTGAAGAACAGCAGGATTACGACTATGAAGCCCTGCGGGAAGACCGAAAATACGGCCTGTACTGGTTTAGCGGCCTGTGGAGGATCCTCCGGCCGGTGCTGATCGGCCTGTGCGCGCTGCTGATCGTGTTCGGTGTGCTGTCCACCTTGTGGAGCCATGTGCAGGACAAGTACTTAAGCCCGGTAGACCCCGCCGATGATACGGAAATCGCCTTCTCCGTGGAGACGGGCAATAGCCTGAGCCGGGTGTCCCGCAATCTGGAAAGCGCGGGACTCATCAAGAACAGCTCCGTGTTCAAGTATTACTGCGACTTCGCCGGCATGGGCCAGAAAATTCAGGCGGGCGATTACAAGGTAAAAAAGAGCATGGATATGTTCCAGATCGCCGAGCTTCTGACCACCGGCGACGGACGGCCCACGGTGACGGATATTACGATCATCCCGGGCTACACCATCGAGAACATCGCCAACTACCTGAAGGAAAAGGGCATTTTGCAGGATACGGCGGAGTTCCTGAACCTGTGCAAGACCGGCGAGGGCGTGACCGACTATTACTTCATTCAGGACGAGCTGAAGACCCAGAACGTGAACAGCCGCAAATATCTGCTGGAAGGCTATCTGGCCCCCAACACCTACGAGGTCTACCTGAACGCCACGCCCAAGGACATCGTGAAAAAACTGCTGGATCAGACGGACTATGTGTTCTCCACCGAGTGGCAGGATCGGGCCTCCGAGCTGGGCATGACCATGGATCAGGCCCTGACGCTGGCCTCCATGATCGAAAAGGAAGCCAAGAAGGCCGACTTTGCCAAGGTGTCCGCCGTGTTCCACAACCGACTGAACAGCGGCATGAAGCTGCAGAGCGACCCCACCATCCACTACATCACCGGCGAGCGCCGCATGGCCCTTCGCTCCAGCGACCTGCAGGTGGATTCGCCCTACAACACCTACATCGTCAGCGGTCTGCCGCTGGGCCCCATCTGCAACCCGTCCCCCGAGGCCATTTACGCGGCCCTGTATCCGGACGAGAGCTATGTGGCGGAGAAGTATCTCTACTTCTGCAGCAAGGATCCCAATACCGGCGAGCTGTATTTCTCCAAGACGCTGGAAGAGCATAATCAGGCCGTATCCATCTACTCGCCGCTGTGGCAGGCATACGATCAGGAACGAGGAATTTGATTTGAACAGAAGAATGGAACTGCTGGCCCCTGCCGGGGGCATGGAGCAGCTGAAGGCGGCCCTGCGCTTCGGGGCGGACGCGGTGTACGGCGGCATGAAGCAATACGGCCTGCGGGCCTTTGCGGGCAATTTTGACGAAGCGGCCCTTGCGGAGGCGGCAGAACGGTGCCACAAGCAGGGCGCGAAATTCTACGTCACCATGAACATCCTGCCCACGGACAGGGAGCTGGACGGCTTTGCTCAGGCGGGGGAGACCGCCCTGCGCTGCGGCGCGGACGCGGCCATCGTCAGCGATCTGGGAGCCTGTCTGACCCTGCGCGAGCGGGCGCCGGGGCTGCCCATCCACATCTCTACCCAGGCCAATGTGATGAATGCGCCCACGGCGCTGCATCTGCACCGGGCCGTGGGCGCGGAGCGGATCGTCTTGTCCCGGGAGCTATCCATGGAGGACATCCGGGGAATGCGCGCCCTCCTGCCGCCGGAGCTGGAGCTGGAGGCCTTTGTCCACGGAGCCATGTGCGTGGCCTACAGCGGGCGCTGTCTGTTATCCAACGCACTGGTGGGCCGCAGCGGCAACCGGGGCGCCTGCGCCCAGCCCTGTCGCTGGCAGTATCATCTGATGGAAGAAAAGCGTCCGGGCGAATACCTGCCCGTCTGCGAGGACGACCGGGGAACCTATCTCTACTCGGCCTATGATCTCTGCATGCTGCCCCATCTGCCGGAGCTGCGGGACGCGGGCGTTATCAGTCTGAAGATCGAGGGTCGGATGAAAACGGCCTACTATGTAGCGTCGGTGGTATCGGTCTACCGCCGGGCGCTGGATCTACTGGAGCTGGAGGGCGAGGAGGCCTTCCGCCGGGCCGTGCCCGACCTGATGCAGGAGCTGAACAAGGCCAGCCACCGGAAGAGCAACACGGGCTTCTACTTTGGCGCGCCCCAGCCCGCCGCCGGGGCGGAGGGCTTTTCCCAGACAATGGAATACGTGGGCGACGTTCTCGAAGCCGCCGACCCGGGGGCGCCCGCCCTGATCCGCCTCAAGAACCGCTTCTACGTGGGTGATCGGCTGGAGGTGCTGACCCCTGCGGGCAGCCATCCCTTCACCGTCGAAGCCATGGTTCTGGCCGATACAGGCCAGTCCGTCCAGACAGCCAGTGTAGCCGGAACGCTGCTCCGTCTGCGCTTTCCCTTCCCCGTCGCCCCCGGCGACCTCCTCCGCGGCCCCAACCGCAACCACCAGGGGTAGCACCTCTGGACCCCGGACTGCGCGCCATGGGCGCGCAGGGCTGCTCGTGGGACATGAGAGTTGGCTGCGGAGTTACCGCCGTGGCACGACAGGTGCCACGGCTCGCGGGTCTGGTGTGATTTCCTGTCAGTTGGCTGATACAGACCGCCATTCGGCGACGGGCCTCATGGCTCGGAGGCTGAGCCTCTTTCGGACTGCGCGCATGGGCGCGCAGGGCGCCAGTGGGACATGCGGCTTGGCCGTTGAATTACCGCCGCTCGGCGACGGGCCTCGCGGCTCGCGGGTCTGGTGTGATTTCCAGTATGTTGGCGAATACAGACCGCCATTCGGCGACGGGCCTCATGGCTCGCGTAAAAAGGCCAGCGTGGATTTGAAACCACGCTGGCCTTTTGCGTTGCAAAAAAGTCTAAGCCACATCGGAACATCCCAAGCCGCAATGCCTGAGTATGCCTCACGCCAACCGCGGGGGAGCAGAGCGGCGATAGGCAGCGGAGGGAAAAAGGCCCGCCCATTTTGACGGCGGAAAAAGGCGAGTTCGGAGCGC
>CAKUCE010000091.1 GCA_934643535.1 uncultured Clostridia bacterium
GTTACGGCTGGCACTGCCGATACGCAGTGGAACAGGGGGCTTCCGAGGCGCTGGGGATCGACCTGAGCCAACGGATGCTCCGGGAAGCGGAGACGCGAAACGCCGACCCCAGAATCACCTACCGGAGATGTGGAATAGAAGCGTACGAGTATCCGGAAAAGCGCTGGGACTGTGTGGTATCCAATCTGGCGCTGCATTATATCGCCGATCTGGACGGTGTGTTCGTCCGCGTCTTTCAGACGCTCAAACCCGGCGGCGTTTTTCTAATGAATATCGAGCACCCGGTGTTTACAGCGGGCGTTCATCAGGATTGGGTCTACGCTGACGACGGGAGACCGCTTTACTGGCCGGTAGACGATTATTTTTTGCCCGGGGAACGCATTACCCGTTTTCTGGACTGCGAGGTTCGAAAACAGCATCATACGCTGACACAGATCCTGATGGGACTTGTGAACAGCGGTTTTGAATTGCAGGCGGTGGAGGAAGCTCAGCCGCCCGAAGAAATGATGAGCCTTCCGGGAATGGCAGACGAGCTTCGCAGACCGATGATGCTCCTTGTCAAAGCCCGAAAACGATGAACGGGCCGTTGGGGCAGCACGGGACGGAAATGGACGAATACGAGCAAACTTAAGACCGGAATTTTAATGCGCTTGTAAAAGAAAAAAGCAAATGCCGGAATTTGAAAAAGTTTCCTGAATTTCCCAGAGGAATAATGCGCGATATTCTTCAGCATGCTTATTCATTTGATAAGAAAAATAAAGAACTATGGGATGAAAACCGGAAGAAATGTGTTTTTATATATTGCATTAAATAGCATATCATTTCATTCTTACAAAGCCTCTTGACAAGTTTCTGATTTCGGAATATAATGTGTTTACGATTTCGGAAACTTGTTAGGAGGACTGCTATGAATGACCAATTACAACGGCAGCTGCAGGTACTGAACCGCCTGTATAAAGAGAGCGACCATATTTACAGCAGGCTTGCGTCGAAGCTGGGAATGACCGACACCACCTTTTGGGTGCTGTATGCCATTGTCCATTCCGAGGAGCCGATGACACAGAACGACCTGTGCAGCGATTTCTTTTTCCCCGTGCAGACCATCCACTCGGCAATCAACAATCTGCGTAAAGACGGGCTGGTGAAGCTGCGGGTCATCCCCGGTACCAGAAACCGCAAGGCAATTTTGCTGACAGAGAGTGGAAAAGCTTTTGTTGCGAATACGATGAACAAAGCGGATGAAATAGAAAAGAAGGCGTTCCTGTGCTTCAGCGAGGAAGAGCGGGAATTATATCTTTCACTGTTCAGACGGCATATTGATTACCTGAAAAGCGAAGAAAAGCGTGTGCTGGATTCCATTTCGGAGTGAGGAGGTCACGGTGAACCTACTGCTTACCCTTGATGAAAACTACCTGATGCCCTGCAAGGTCATGCTGGATTCTTTTTTCGCCAGCAACCCCAATGAACAAGGCGTGACGGTGTATCTGCTCCACAGCGCCATTCCAGATGATAAGCTGAAAGAACTGGCGGACTTTTGCACCGACTTCGGCGCGGAATTGAAGCCCATCGCCGTTGACCCGGCGCTCTTTGAGAACGCCCCCACCAGCAAGCGCTATCCGAAAGAGATGTACTATCGCCTGCTTGCGCCGATGATCCTTCCCAGGGAATTCGATCGTGTGCTTTATCTTGACCCGGATATGCTTATTATTAACCCGCTTCGGCCCTTGTGGGAACTGAATCTATACGGAAAGACCTTTGCGGCGGCGGCTCACACAGGACTGACCGAAATGGCAAACGGAATCAATCAGATGTGTTTGGAAACCGAGCATGAATACTTCAATTCCGGCGTCATGCTTATTGACCTGAATGCCGCCTGGAAGCTGGTGAATGCGGAGGACGTATTCGCTTGCGTCAAAGAAAAGGAACGGGATTTGATCTTACCGGATCAGGATGTGTTCAACATTCTCTACGGCGGGCAGACCATGCCGGTAGACGATGTGATCTGGAATTATGACGTGCGGAATTACTCCAAGTATCTGATCCGCAGCACCGGCAAGCATGATCTGAACTGGGTCATGCAGAACACGGCGGTCCTGCACTTCTGCGGAAAAAGCAAGCCTTGGCACGAGGACTATAAAAACCCCTTTGGAATACTGTATCTGCACTATCGGAATCTGACCATGCGAAAACTGTATGAGAAAAAGTTTGAAAAGGATTAAGCGACAAAGAAACATAATAACGGAAATCAAAACTATCTATCGCACACGACAAAGGGCTGTGTGACCCTGTCAAGCGACGCATCCGATCCATCAGATGGCATCCGCCGGTGAAGGCGTATTCTATCACAGGGTCAGGAAATAAAAACGGTCGCGTGGTTTGCCCGCGATCTAAAAGAAAGAAGACGAGGTATGGCGAGAGGAATCCAGATATGCGGCCTGAACGGCTGCGGAAAAAGCACGCTGGGCAGAGCGCTGGCGCAGGAGATCGGCTTTCATTTTATTGATAATGAAGAACTGTTCTTTTGCCGGAAAGCCGCCGATGAACCTTATGCCAATCCCAGAAGACGAGACGAGGCGGAAAGGCTTCTGATGGAAGAGGTTCGGAAATATGGCGATTTCGTTTTCGCGGCGGTGAAGGGGGATTACGGAAGAGAAATGATCCCGCTATACCGATACGCGGTGCTGATCGAAACGCCGAAAGATATTCGCATGCAGCGAATCCGCAGCCGGTCCTTTCAGAAATTCGGCGACAGGATGAAAGCGGGCGGAGAACTGTATGAACAGGAGGAAGCCTTTTTCCGAACGGCTGCTTCCCGGCCCGAGGATTATGCCGCAAGCTGGGCGGAGACGCTGGAATGCCCGGTTCTGATCGTGGACGGGACAAGACCGGTGGAAGAAAACGTCGCGTGGCTCGCCCGGCAGATGAAGCTGTGAAGGACACGGAGTTCCTTCCTGCGTTTCCGGTATGGCAGACGGCCATTCCGGGGCAAACAGGCAAAACGGACCGCAAAGGTCTGAAGCGCAGAAAACGGAACAATGAAGAGACAATAGGAGACAGACGGAAACATCCGTATACAGAAAAGTGTGATATAGTATATCCTGTCAAATGTGGGGGACAGAGACCGGAGGAGCGGAAAACGGCTTCTCCGGTTTTTGCATACTGGGAAGGAAAGGCGGGACGGGTGGAAGACAGAGTGAAAAAGAAGGAAAGTGGTTCTGAAAAGCCGTGCGGCAGCGAGAGAGAAGCGTTGGAACACGAGGAGGGGAGCGGAACTACAGGCTTTGAAGGCAGTATGCAGGGAGAACGGGAGCAAACCGGCCAAGCGGAATGTGAAGCGGGGAGTGGGGACGCTGTCCCTGCCGGGGAATCTGCGCAAAAGCACAGCACGCGGCAAAAGCTGGAGCAAACCGGCCAACCGGAACGCGAACCGGGGAGCAAGGGGTCACCCCCTGCCGGGGAACCTGCGCAAAAGCGCAGCATGCGGCAAAAGCTGGAGCAAACCGGCCAAGCGAAACGCAAACCGGGGTGCAGGGACGCTGCTCCTGCCGGGGAACCTGCTCAAAAGCGCAGCACGCGGCGAAAGCAGGAACAGACCGGCCAACCGGAACGCGAATCGGGGTGCAGGGGGTCACCCCCTGCCCCTGCCGGGGAGCCTGCGCAAAAGCACAGCACGCGGCGAAAGCTGGAGCAAACCGGCCAACCGGAACGCGAACTGGGGTGCAGGGGGTCACCCCCTGCCGTTGCGGATGCGGAGGAGGTGCTGGCGGCGCTGACGAGAATCCTGCGCGGTGAGGAGGAAGCGAAGACCAGCGAGGTGCTGCGGGCGGCCGAGCTGCTGGGGAGACAGTACGGACTGTTCGGCGACCGGGAGGGCGTGCCTGCGGAGCCGCCCAAAATTGTGATGGACGTTCCGGGACGGGAGGAAAAACAGTGAATGTAAGGCTTGGGGAGAAAATCCCGCCGGCGTTTGAGGGGCTGTTCTGGGATGTGTATGAAGGACGGCATGACGAATACTGGCTGAAAGGCGGGCGGGGAAGCGGAAAATCCAGCTTCGTCAGTCTGACGGCGCTTTGCCTGATGCTGAAAGACCCGGAGGCCAATGTCATCATCTTTCGGAAAGTGGCAGAAAGCCTGCGGGAAAGCGTGCTGGCACAGATGCGCTGGGCGGCGGAAGAGATGGGACTGAACGGGTACTTTCAGTACCGGCTGAGCCCGATGGAGATGATCTATCGGCCTACGGGGCAGCGAATTCTGTTCCGGGGTGCGGACGATCCGGAAAAAAGCAAGGGCGTGAAGCTGCCCAGCGGTTATTTTGCCCTGCTCTGGTTTGAAGAGGCAAGCGCCTTCCGGGGAATGGAAGAAATCCGGACGATCCAGGCCAGCGTACTTCGAGGCCGAAAGGGCGCGACGGTGCTGAGCTATAATCCGCCCGCTAGCATCCAGAGCTGGGTAAACGCCGAAGCGCTGAATCCCTGCGAAGGAAGGCTGGTGCATCAGAGCGATTACCGGCAGATGCCGCCGGAATGGCTGGGCGAGACCTTTCTGAAACAGGCGGAAAGGCTGAAAAGACGGGATGAACGCGCCTACCGGCATATGTATCTGGGAGAAGCCGTCGGCACCGGAGGACGGATATTTGAACAGCTGGAGATACGGGAGATCCCGCAGGAAGAACGGGAAATGTTCCCCGTGCGGTACGCAGGACTGGATTTCGGCTTTGCCAGCGACCCGGACGCGCTGGTGCTGTGCGCATGGGATAAGCGAGGGAAACGCCTGCTGGTACTGGAAGAAAATGTGCAGACAGGGCAAAGCCTGGAAAAGCTGGCGGAGAACTGCCGGAAGCTGGCGGGAGAAAGGATCATCCGCTGTGACAGCGCCGCGCCTCGGGAAATCGCCGAGCTGAGGCGGAAAAACGTAAACGCCATCGGGGCGAAAAAGGGAGCGGGCAGCGTGGAACACGGCATTCGCTGGCTGAAAGCGCTGAACGCGATCGTCATCGACCGGGAAAGATGCCCCATGGCCGCCCGGGAGTTCAGCCTGTACGAATATGCCAGAAGCCGGGACGGGAGCTTTCTGAACGAGTGCCCGGACCGAAACAATCATACCATCGACGCAGTACGCTATGCGCTGGAACCGCTGATGACCGAAAGAGTCGTGCGGCTCAGAAAGGGGAGAATCGAATGATCGTGATCGACCGGGAATGGCTGACGGATGGGGAGCCGTCGCCGGAGCTGATCTGGGAAGTGCTGAAGCAGTTCGATGGGGAACGCCTTCGGCTGTACGAACTGAAAAACTATTACGACGGAGAACACCATATCTCCGAAAGATGGAGGGGAAGAGGCGCGCCCAATTACCGGCTCAGCCATGATCTGCCGGGATACATCGTGGCCATGACCAGCGGTTACCTGACGGGCGAGCCGATTCAGTACACCGCAAACGGTGAATGGAAGGGATTTCCGACGCTGCTGGACTGCCTGCGGCGCAGCGCCGCGGGCAGCGTGGACAGCGAACTGGCGGCGGACGCGGCTATTTACGGCAAGGGCGTAGAAATGTATTATGCCGATGAAAAGGCCATGCCGCGAATCTGTCAGGCGGATGCGCGAAACGCGTTTGTGGCGTATGACAACACCGTGGAGCATCGGCCGGTTTTCGGCGTGCTGCTGATGGAGCGGATGAACCGGCAGTTTCAGCGGACGGGGCAGCGGATCGAAGTGATGACGGAGGAGTGGATCGTTCATTATGAACGAACCGGCGGAGAGATCCCAAGAGAGACGGGACGGGAGCGGCACTTCTTCGGCGGCGTGCCCATGACCGAATACTGGAACAATCAGCGGGAAAGGGGCGACTTTGAAGGCGTGCGGGAGCTGATCGACGCTTACGACGCGCTGCAGAGCGACCGGGTGAACGACAAGCAGCAGTTTACCGACGCGCTGATGGTGATCTACGGGGCGACGGTGGAAGAAGATGAAGAGGGCAGAAGCGTGCAGCAGCGGCTTCGAGAGACCCGGACGCTGGAAATGCCCGCCGCGGACGCTCGGGTGGAATATCTGACGAAGCAGCTTTCCGAAAGCGATACGGAAATCCTCAAGGACAGCCTGAAAGCGGACATCCACAAGCTGAGCTTTGTGCCGGACCTGACGGATGAAGCCTTTGCGGGAAACGTCAGCGGCGTGGCCATGGAATACAAGCTGTTTGGACTGGAACAGCTGATGAGGGGAAAGGAACGCTGGTTCCGGGAAGGACTGCTGTGGCGGCTTCGGAGACTGGTGTATTTTCTCAGGCTGCGGGGATGCCGTCTGCCGGAAGCGGAAGAGATCGGCGTTCATTTTTCCAGAAGTCTGCCGGTAAACCGGCTGGAAGTGGCGCAGACTTTGAAAGCCTATGAAGGACTGGCCCCGAAGAAGCTGCTGGTGGGGCAGGTGCCCTTTGTGGAGGACGCGGAGAAGGCCATGGAAGAGCTGAAGATGGAAAAACAGGAAAAAATGGGATAAAAAGAGCTGCTGAAAGGCGGCTTTTTTTATAGAAACAATTCAGAAGGGGGAAACGAGCATGGAAGAAATGACGGTTCATGAACCCACGGAAATGGAACGGCTGGCGCTGGAACGGGAACAGACGCTGCGTCAGCGGGAGGCGGCGCTGGAAATGCGGGAACGCCGGGCGCGGGCGCAGGAGCTGCTGGCCCAGCGGAATTTGCCGCCGGAGCTGACGGATTGCCTGAACTTCACGGACGACGAGAGTCTGGAAAAAAGCCTGAACGCGCTGGAAAAGGCATTCCTGGAGCAGGTGGACAAAGCGGTCGGCGAACGGATGAAGGGCGTGACGCCCCGAAGCGGAGAAGGAGCGCCCTGCATGGGTCAGCTTCGGTCGGCCCTGGGACTGAAATAAGGAAAAGAAAGAGGAGGAAAAAAGATGGCGAATTCGATTGCACTATTCAAACAGTTTGTACCGCTGCTGGACGAGGTATACAAGGAGGCCAGCAAGACGGCGGTGCTGGACGGCCGCCCCGAACTGGTGCAGGCGGGCGCAAACGCCAATGAACTGGTGATCCCCAAAATGACGATGGACGGTCTGGCGGATTACAGCCGCAACGGCGGCTATGTGGGCGGCGGCATGAGTCTGACCAACGAAACCGTGACCTGCAATTTCGACCGGGGCCGTATGTTCGTGGTGGATCATATGGACAACGCGGACACGGCGGGCGTGGCCTTTGGGATGCTGGCAGGGGAATTCATCCGCACGAAGGTGGTGCCGGAGCTGGACGCTTTTCGTTTTGCGACCTATGCGGGCGCTGCGGGCATCGGCTCGGGCAGCGGTACGCTGAACGACGGCGCGGCCGTGGTGGCTGCTCTGCGCGCGGCCACCAACGCCATGGACGCGGACGAGGTGCCCATGGAGGATCGTGTGCTGTTTATCACGTCCAGCCTGCTGGGAATGGTGGAGGATCTGGATACCACCAAGAGCCGGGAGGTGCTGTGCCGCTTCTCCGACGTGGTGGCGGTGCCGCAGACCCGGTTCTACACCGCGATCCATCAGAACAGCGGCACGGTGGTGACCACGGGCAGCGGAGAGAACGTCAGCACCAGCGATGAGACCGGAGGCGGCTACGCCAAGGGCACCGGCGGCAAGGACATCAATTTTATGGTGATTCACCGCGGCGCGGTGATCCAGTTCTCCAAGCATATTGCGCCTAAGGTGGTAACGCCGGAACAGAATCCGGATGCGGATGCGTGGAAGTTCGGTTACCGCCAGGTGGGTGTGGCGGACGTGTATGAGAACAAGGCGGCGGGCATTTACGTACATCACAAGGCGTAAGGCACCGGTATGCCGCCGGAAGGAGAGTAAAATTGGAAGCTCAGGAAAAGCTGAAGGCGCTCCGGCTTCGGCTGGAAATTTCCAGTGAGGAGCAGGATGAACTGCTGGCGGCGCTTCTGGAGGATGCGGAACGGTATGCTCTGGCCTACACGGGCCGGAACCTTCTGCCCGCCGCGCTGGAAGGAGCGGTTCTGGAAATGGCGATCCTGCGCTACCGCAGGCGCGGCATGGAGGGGGAAACCGTTCACAGCGAAGGCGGTTTACAGACGACCATGGAGGGTCTTCCGCCGGAGGTGGAAAAATTGCTGAACCGCTATCGGAAGGCAAAGGTGGTCTGATGGGGCTGAACAGAAACAGAACGAGAACGCTATGGCTTCATCAGGCCAGACAGCAGCGGATGGCCGAAGGGGCAGCGCCGTTTTTTGAAACGGAGGCGGTCGCTCTGACGGGAACGCTTCAGCCTTTGGAGGGAAAAACGGCGGCGGAAGCATACGGCGAAGAAAGCCTGCAAACGGCGCTGCTTTTGACCGAAGAAAAGCTGGAGCTGAAGGAAGGCGCGGGCGTTGCTTTGGGGGCGGAGGAAGCGTGCCGCTTCCGCATCGCTGCGCCGCCGGAACGCTGGGCAACCCATCAGCGGGCGATTTTGAAAAGCATATAGGAGGCATGCATGGGACTGGAAAGAATCGGGGCGGCCATTGCCGCCGGAGCGGCGGAAGCCGTGGAACGGCTCTGTACGGAAACCGCAGAAAATGCGAAGGCGTTATGTCCGGTGGAATCCGGAGAATTGAAGGGCAGTATCGCTGCGCGGGTTTCGGAAGGGACGGGAAGCGTAACCGCCGGGGCGGGGCATGCCGCCTATGTGGAGCTGGGAACCTGGAAAAAGGAGGCCCGGCCTTTTTTATTGCCCGCCTTTTCCATGATGAAAGAGAAGGCGGCGGGAGAAATCGCACGTGAAATCAGAAGCGCGCTTCGGGAGGGATGAGCTTGGGAAACAAGGGAGAAACCCGGCGCGTCATGGAGGCGCTGGAGAGCATTGAGGCGCTGGAAAGCGTCAGCCGCGGATGGCCTCATCAGCAGGCGGCACTGCCCTGTGCGGTGGTAACGCTGGCCGGGGAACGGCGGGCCGACGAGCGGGATGGAGTCGAATATCTGACGGAAATGGAGTATTACGTGCGCTGTTTTGCCCGGACGGGGGCGGAAGCGGATGCAGTTGCCCCTGAGATCCGACGGAAAATGGAAGAAATGGGCTACCGTCGGGAATTTGCCTGGGAAGAAAGCGGAGAAGCGGTTTTTCAGCGGGCGGAACGATACAAAAAGTGGATCGGATAAAATGAAAATTCAGAAAGGATGAAACGAAATGAGCAAACGAGCGGCAACGGGATTCAAGGGGATCGCGCTGGCCCCGGTGACGGAGAACACGCTGACCAGCTACAAGGCATCGGCAGCGGAAGGCCTGCCCTACGCGGGCAGCATGAGCCGTACTTCCAAGGAAAGCACGACCGACCTGTACTATGACGACGACCTGTACGCCCAGATCAAGGACGTGATGGGCGAGGATGTAGAGCTGCGCATGGCGGAGGTGCCGCTGGACCGGATGGCCGATCTGGGGCTGGGCGCCTACGACGAAACCAGCGACACGCTGGAGGCGGACTTCAACGCCACCGGAAAGGAGTATGCCCTGCGCTTCGTGGTGGACACGGTCAGCGGTCTGCCCTTCTATTTCAACTACCGGCTGTTCCAGTTGACGGGCATCAAGTTCGACAACTTCACCACGAAGAAGGACAGCGTGACCGTGTGCGAAGTGATCATCACCGGCGTATTCAAGCGGCCCAACATGGCGAGCCTTGCGCCGTGGGCGGTGATGCAGCTCAAGGACGACAAGAGCAATCAGGCCAAGTGTACGGCGTTCATCACGGCGGCGGAGACGAAGCCGGCCACTTAAAAAAGCAGGCCGGGGGACGGGAAACCGTCCCCCTGCGCTTTCTAAGGACGAACAAAAGGAGGCCCCATGACGCGCTCGGCAGAGTACTGGAAACGGCGGGCGGAAGCCAACATGGACGGCGTGCAGCGGGGCGCGGAGCAGCGCCTTGCCCGGCTGGGCAGGGCCTACCGGCAAGCGGCGCAGGAGCTGACGGACGAGGTGAAGCGGATCCTCGGCACGTATGCGAAACGCTTTGACCTGACCCCGGAGGAGGCCGCCGCTGCGCTGCGGGAGCCTGCCGACGAGGAAAGCCGGGCCTACGGCTACCGCGTCAGCCGGGCGGAAGCGCTGGAAAAGGCCATCCGGGAGCGGCTGAACGGGCTGGGGGCACGGCTGGAACGGGAGACTGCCGCCCAGCGGGAATGGACGGCCTCTAAGAGCTACCAGAGCGCCCGGAAGATGATGCAGGACATGACCGGCGGGGTGGTGAGCCAAGCCACGCCCGATCTGCAGGGGCTTCTGCGGGCCATGGACACGGCGTGGTCTGGCCGGAACTATTCCGCCCGCGTCTGGCGCAACACAGATCAGCTGGCGCAAATGCTGGAAGACGAGATCGAAGCCGCCTTTTTGAGCGGCAAGAGCGTCCGCCGGATGGCGAACGTCATCATGGATCGCTTCGGCGTGGGCTACCGGGCGGCGGAATGCCTGATGCGGACGGAGACCAGCTACGTGCAGAACCAGACAGCCGCCCAAAGCTACCGGGACGCGGGCTGCACGGAATACGAAATTCTAACTGCCAGCGACCGGCGCACCTGCCGCCGCTGCGCCGCACAAAACGGCAAACGCTACCCCTTTACGGAGATGCAGGTGGGCGAAAACGCCCCGCCCTTTCACCCGAACTGCCGGTGCACGATCTTGCCGGTGGTAGGGGAAGAAGAGCGGCTGGCGAAAAAGGCCGGGCCGGAGGAACTGGGCTTTGCCGTTGCAAAGTCGGGGAAAAGTGGTATAATAGTACCGAAGGCCGACGGTGTGCTTGACCTTGAAACAGGTGTGCGCTATCAGCTTGCAAAAGGCTCAAAAC